>NZ_QTUM01000008.1:46355-57048 GCF_003435615.1 Catenibacterium sp. AM22-6LB | reverse complement strand
GCCAACATCTATTTGAATGAACTTGATTGGGAACTACACAAGGCTAAGATTTATTTTGTGAGGTATGCAGATGATTTTCTACTGTTTTGCGAAACTGAAGAAGAAGTTACAAGAGCAGGCAACATCGCTAAATCAGTCATTGAATCTCTAGGACTTGAAGTTGCGATGAATAAAACCAAGGTAGTTGACTTTAAGAATGATGACTTTGATTTTCTAGGCTTCCATTTTAATCATTGGAAAACTAGCAAGAAAGGGAATGATTACTACTCAATCGTTCCCACAGAAAAGTCAATTAAAACGTTCAAGAAGGCTATTAAAGATAAGACACAAAGGAAATGGACTAAACCAAAAGAAGAATGGATAAATGATGTTAACCCCATTATCGTTGGCAAGACTAACTATTACCTGAATGTCCACAAAGCCCTTAAAGTCTTCGAAGGTCACATGCAAACACACTGTGTAATTCGTGCAATGAGCAAATATTTGGAAATAATGGACAAATATGTACGTCAACGATTGAGGGTGTGCATGATACATAAACATCCAACAGTAAGGAAATCATATGGGATGCGTTATAAATGGAACATTGAATTCTTTGCACGAATTGGTTTGGTTCCCTCAAAATGGTGGTTTTATTACAAAATGTGGGGTACCTACACTATAGAAAAGTATGTAGAAATCCATATGCAAAGAAATAAGACCTATATGGACAAACACATTCAGAAACGAAAAGACCAAGGTATAGTTTTCTACACAAAAGAGCGATTAAAGAAAATGGACTATGCTTTCTCAAGATAGTCCGTACATAAATTAAATAATTTGTAAATTGGTAAGCCGTATGCATTAATAGTGCACGTACGGTTTGATAAGGGACTAGCCTAGTGATAGGTTAGTCTACTTTCTTTTATGTATATTTAATTTCTTCACTACCTACAATATTATGTTTTAAGTTAGTTTTACCATTTTTTGGAAACACATTATTATTCATCTATTTCTTTAAAGATGAAATCAAAAACCTATTATTTTAATAATATATACTTTTCATCCAGTGCTTTTTTAATACGTTCTAATGTTTCTTCATCAGGTGCTGTAATTGTATGCAAGTGAACACCATCTGTTAATAGAGAAAGAGGTGTGACATCACGATCCTTAACTGCAGACATGAATTTAGACACATCATAACGTGAATATATATGAAGATTTCCTTTGATTTCTCCATAAAGAGGATGTTCTACTATCACATCTTCAACCTTACCACCTAAATCTACAATAGTATTTAATTCTTCTTCTAACTGATCATTATTATGCTTTACTGCAATTGTATAATGATTACTTCTATTTGTTTCTAATATGTATCCCCTAGGGGTTGCAGTGATATCTTCTCCCGATGCTCTAAGTAAAGCCACATCTCCTACAATAATCTGCCTAGAAACACCTAATTCTTTCGCAATTTTACTTGCTGAAACAGGTTTATCACTATTACTTATTATTTCCATTATTCTTGTCTTTCTATCCATATACATCACCTTTTTGACCATTATAGAAGAATTTTTCAGGGAACTCAATGGTCTTTTCTTTACATATCCTATATAATAAATGATATGGAAAATATCGCAAAAAAATCAAATACAGAATTTATATTAAATACATTTAACTTAAAGCCTTCTAAGAAATATGGACAGAACTTCTTAGTAGATCCAGGTATTATTCAAAGTATCGCAGATCATGCTTCGCTGGATAAGGAGACAGCAGTTATTGAAATAGGACCTGGTATAGGCGCTCTTACAGAACAGCTCTCTAATAAAGCTGGTAAAGTATTATGTTTTGAAATAGATGAACGTTTAAAGGAAGTATTATCATTCTCTTTAGAAGGACATGATAATGTAGAAATCATCTTCCAGGACTTTATGAAAGCTGATTTAGAAGAAGCATGTAATAAACTAAAGGACTATAAGGATATCTGTGTTGTCACAAATCTTCCCTATTATATTACTTCTAAAATCATCACAAAGATTGTATCTTCTTCTACACCTATTAATCGTTTAGTCGCTATGGTACAAAAGGAAGTTGCATTAAAGCTCTGTTCTGAAGAAAAGAGTCCTTTAAAGATGATGATTGATTATGTAGGAGATGTTCAATATGAATTGAATGTGCCTAGACATGTATTCATGCCAGCACCTCATGTAGATAGTGCTGTTATTTCTATTCATAAAGAACGTGTTATATCACAGGAATTGATTGATCTGATTGAAGCAAGTTATACTGCAAAAAGGAAAACACTTTATAATAACTTAAAGTCTTTATATCACGATCAAACAAAAGAAGTATTAGAATCATGTGGTATTCCTGCCAATAAACGTGCTGAGGAATTAAACATTGATGACTATATAAGAATACTAGAAAGGAGTCATAAACTATGAAGATTCGTGCTTATGCGAAAATAAACCTTGCATTAGATGTAGTAAGTGAAAGAGAAGATGGATATCATGAATTAAATATGATTATGGCCCCTATTGGTCTTCATGACTTGATTCTTATTGATCCTATTGAAAAAGGTATAGAAATTACTACAAACACATACCGTGTACCTACTGATGAACGTAATATCATGTATAAGGTGGCTGATGCATTAATCAAGAAGTTTGATATCCAAAGTGGTGTAAGAATCCACTGTTATAAGCATATTCCATCACAAGCTGGAATGGGTGGAGGAAGTGCCGATGGTGCAGCTATTTTCCGTGCAATGAACAGCTTATTCCATTTACGTATGTCTTATCAGGATATGTGTGAAATGGGTAAAGAGATTGGTGCAGATATTCCATTTTGTGTATGGAATCGTATTGCGGTTGTAGGTGGTATTGGTGAAAACCTTCACTTTATTGATTGTTCACGTTTTAATTGTCATTTATTGATTGTAAAACCTAAGAAAGGTGTTTCTACAAAGAAATGTTTTGATGATTTAGATATCGAAACAGCTGTTCATCCAGATATTGATTTAATGAAGCGTGCAATTGAAAAGAATGATTATAAAGGTGTTGTAGATTGTTTAGGTAATACTTTAGAAGCTCCTTCTATTAAGATGGTACAGGATATCCAGTCTATTAAGGATGATATGATGAACTTTGGTTTTGATGGTGCTCTTATGTCAGGTAGTGGTTCATCTGTTTTTGGTATGACTCAAGATCCTGAATTAATTGATAAAGTGCTTCCATATTTTAAAAAGAAATATAGTTTTGCAGTAAAAACACAGATTTACTATCCAGAGAAAAGGAAAAAGGGATAACTTACGCCTTTTCTCTTTTATTTTGAATTGAATTTTGCTAGAATGTAGGGGAAAAAAAGGAGATATGTCGATGAAAGTTTATGCAGTTGTCTTAGCAGCGGGTAAAGGTACTCGTATGAAATCAGATGCACCTAAGGTTGTTCATGAAGTTTTATATAAACCAATGATCAATCATGTGGTGGATGAATTAAAGAAGTTAGATATCGCAGAAACAGTCGTTGTTGTTGGACATGGGGCTGACCAGGTCAAGGCTTTGTTAGATAACGACGTCACTACTGTCTTACAGGAAGAGCAGAAAGGCTCTGGACATGCTGTCATGATGGCAGAAAGTGTTCTAGGGGATAAAGAAGGAATCACTCTTGTATTAAATGGTGATGCACCTTTAATTACTGCGGAAACATTACAGGGACTTATTGATTATCATATGAATGGTAAGAATAGTGGTACTGTAATGACATGTGATTGTGACTTGTCACTTCCATTTGGTCGTATTATTAAGGAAGATGGTCAGGTAACAGGAATTGTAGAATTCAAAGACTTACAGGAATCTCAGATGGATATCACTGAGATGAACGTAGGTGAATATTGTTTTGATAACAAATCAATGTTTGAAGCTTTAAAGAAAGTAACAAACAACAATGCTCAGGGTGAGTATTATATTACAGATTTAATTGGAATCATGAATGAAGAAGGCAAGAAGGTTGATGGCTATAAGATTCAGGATTTCAGTGAAGTAGGTGGCATTAATGACCGTGTTCAGCTTGCTGAAGCAACTAAGTTACTTCAGAAGAGAGTAAATAAGAACTGGTTATTAAATGGTGTAACTATTGTAGATACTGATAATACATATATTGGTACTGATGTTGTAATCGGTAAGGATACAATCATTGAACCAGGTTGTATTATTAAGGGTCATACTACTATGGGAGCACATTGTCATATTGGTCCTTATTGTGAATTTACAGATGTAGATATTAAGGATAATGTGGAAATCAAGTTCTCAGTATTAAGCGATTCTGTTGTAGAAAGCGGTACTGATATTGGTCCTTATGCAAGACTAAGAACTAATTGTCATATTAGAGAGAATGTACACATTGGTAACTTTGTGGAAATGAAGAAAGCTGATTTTGGTAAGGGAAGCAAGTCTGCTCATCTTACTTATATCGGTGATGCTAAAGTAGGCGATGGCGTTAATATTGGTTGTGGCACTATCACAAGCAATTATGACGGTAAGAATAAGTCAATGACTGTTATTGGAAATAATGCATTTATTGGATGTAATTCAAATTTAGTTGCACCAGTGACTGTTGGTGAAGGCGCATTTGTTGCAGCTGGATCTACTGTAACAGAAACTGTAGAAGATGGCGCAATGTCTATCGCACGTGCTAGACAGGTGAACAAACCTGGTTATGCAAAAGTTTTAGAAGAAAAACGTATGAAGATTTATAACGAAAGAAACAAGAAATAAAAAAAGGGGACACATATGAAAAACAAAATTACAGTATTTTCTTTATCTTCAAGCAAGAAATTAGCTCAGGATATCGCAAGCATTTTAGGTACTAAGGTTGGAGACTGCAAAGTTCATCACTTTGCAGATGGTGAAATCTTATGTGAAATCGGTGAATCTGTTCGTGGTAAGGACGTATTCATTGTTCAGTCTACTTCTAATCCAGTAACTGAAAACTTAATGGAAATCTTAGTATTAACTGATGCTTTAAAACGTGCTTCTGCTCGTGAAATTACTGCAGTTATTCCATATTTCGGATATGCTAGACAGGATCGTAAAGCTAAACCTAGACAGCCAATCACTTCTAAGTTAGTTGCAGACTTATTAACTACAGCTGGTGTTAACCGTGTTGTAACTGTTGACTTACATGCAGCTCAGATTCAGGGATTCTTTGATATTCCAGTAGATGAAATGCAGGCTTTACCACTATTAATCAAATACTTCCGTAAAAAGAAGGTTCAGGATTTATGTGTTGTATCTCCTGACCACGGAGGAGCTACTAGAGCTCGTAAGATGTCTGAAGCATTTGATTGTCCTATCGCTATCATCGATAAGAGAAGACCTAAACCAAACGTTGCTGAAGTTATGGGTATCATCGGTAATGTTGAAGGTAAGAACTGTATCTTAATTGACGATATGATCGATACAGCTGGTACTATTACAGCTGGTGTTGATATGTTAAAACAGAAAGGTGCTAAAGATGTATATATTGCATGTACTCATGGTGTACTTTCTGGACCTGCTGTTGAAAGATTATCTACTTGTGCGGCAAAAGAAGTTGTTATTACTAACACTATCGAAATTCCACAGGATAAGAAATTTGATAAACTTGTTTCTGTATCTGTTGCAGGATTACTTGCACATACAATTGAAAACATTGAAAACGATTTACCAGTTAGTGACGTATTCACTCAGTATGATTGTTAATGTAGAGGACTCATTACGAGTCCTTTTTTAGACTAAATATATGAAGTGAAATAAGTAAACTGCTCCTGTGGTTTCTATGCAGTAACTACTTGACTATGAAGTGGTTAAGTGTTAGACTTCAAATGAATTCAGAAATCAAAATACATCAAACGAAAAGGTAAGGATTGGCATATCATTATCTTTTCTAATTTTTAGAGTGGTTTAGCACTAGGCTAGTTATCGTTTGAAAAATTCGTCTAACCATTTGCAGATGTAGTAGGTAAGAACACCAGCCATGACGGTTATGAAAAAGTCGAACATCAAACTATAAGCATATGAAAATGAAGTGAAATAATTACTTATATTATTTTTATGATACTATGACTTATATCGTTTTTATGCTACGACGACTTGACTATGAAGTGGTTAAGTGTTAAACTTCAATTGAATTCAAAAAACAAAAAGTATCAAACGAAAAGGTAAGGATTGTGGGATCCTTACCTTTTCTAACTTTTATAGTGGTTTAACACTAGGCTAGTTATCGTTTGAAAAATTCGTCTAACCATTTGCAGATGTAATAAGTTAGAACACCTGCCATGACGGTTAACATAAAATCAAAAAACAAAAAGCATCACCCCCTTTCAAGGAGGACGATAACAAAGATATTATATCAAACTGGATCTAAAACAAGTAGTGAATTGGAAAAAGTGCATTAAAAACATAGTACGTAAAAATATCCTCCTGGTTACTACCTAGAGGATATTTTCATTTCTAATTAAGTGCTTTTTTATTTAGTGTCCTTAACACGGGGTCTACATTAATATACTCTTTTTCTTAATACTCTATAGAGGATGATTGAAAGAGTAGGAATCATTAAATATATACCAACAAGGATAGCCATATTAAAGAGTATAATCCAGACTCTCTCTTCCATATATAAGCTTATTGATGTGACAACAGTGCTATAGTGCAGTACAGATATTGCGATTACTTCTACAACTATGAGAAGGTAGAAAAACTTTGGCATTTTAGCTTTAACTAATAGGAATGTAAGTAACAGCGATACAACTAATAATGGCAGGATTTTGATTAATAAACTGCTATACAAAGCTAGAAGAAAGTTCATCATATTATTCACCTCGATTGTATTAAACCTTTTTTCTATTATGTCACATCTTTAAATTTAGAGTATTCCATCCTCTTCTACTACTTAAATAATATATTATTATCATTAAATAGTCTATATTTTGTGCTTAAGAGACATATTTTCCTGTATAAAAGACATACGCTCTTTACAACTCATAGAAAAGTCTATTAAATATTCACTTTTTCTAGAAAGCGTATACATAATTATTCATAACATGATAAAATATATTAAGTAATAGGTATGAATTATCTATGTTTCCGAAGATGAGGTGAATAAATGTGATAGAAGTAATAGAAAAAATTGGAAATATTGAAAATTTATCATTAAAAAACGATGAGATGGAAGTTGTTGTCTCAACATTTGGTTGTACTATTATTAAGATGATTGTTGAAGATAAGAATGGAGTAAAAGGTGATGTTGTATTAGGTTATGATGACTTTAATCAATATCAGACTCTAGATGCTTATCTAGGTGCATTAGTAGGTAGAGTTGCGAATAGAATTGGAAAAGGAACATTTGAATTAAATGGTGAAACATATCATTTACCTATTAATAATGGTCCTAATAGTTTACATGGTGGTATTAAAGGATTTAGTTATCAGATCTTTGATTATGAAATCTTAGATGATTATACTATTAAGTTTACTTATCATGCAAAGGATGGAGAAGAAGGTTATCCAGGTAATATGGATTTTAGTGCTACTTATCATTTAGAGGGTACTACATTAACTATTTCTTATCATGCTACGAGTGATAAGGATACTTTAATTAATATTACTAACCATTCATATTTCAACTTATCAGGACATAAACATAATATCTATAATCACACTTTAAAGATTGATGCTGATTATTATGAACATGTAGATGCAGATGGTCTTGCTACAGGTGAAAAGGAAGCTGTAGACGGTACTCCATTTGACTTTAGAAAACCTGCAAAGATTGGTGAACGTGTAGAAGTAGATCATCCACAATTAAAACTTGGTAATGGTTTTGACCATCATTTCTTCTTTACTACAGATAAGAACCAGGTTGTATTAGAAGATGAAGAAAGTGGTAGAAGATTAACAGTATCCACTACTTTACCAGGAGCACAGATCTATACCGCAAACTATCTAGATGGACGTATTGGTAAGAATGGTGAACCTTATAATGCGAGAGATGCAGTATGTATTGAAACACAGAACTTACCAGACGCCATTCATATTGAAAAGAATCCAAGCACTATTTTAAGAAAGGGAGAAACATTTGATGCACAGACATCTTATTGTTTAGAGGTAATTAAATAATGAAACTTGCAACACAGATTATTGAAGATATTAGAAATGGTCAGGCAGATGCTTTATTAACTGATATTTATGTAGATGAATCTTTATTAGATACTCAGAAAGAAAGATATATTGCAGCTATTGAAAAGTTCATCTCACTTTATGGTGATAAGGAAGTAGAAGTATTCTCAGCACCAGGTAGAAGTGAAGTATCTGGTAACCATACAGACCATCAGCATGGTGAAGTATTGGCTGCTGCAATTAACTTAGATATTATTGCGATTACAGCACCTAGAGATGGTGTTGTAAAAGTATTATCTGATGATTATGATTTAAAGGCTGTAGCTCTAGATGACTTAGAAAAGAAAGCAGAAGAAGAAGGTACTTCAGAAGGATTAATTAGAGGTACTCTTGCACGCTTTAAGGAATTAGGTCTTCATATTGGTGGTTTTGAAGCTTATATGACAAGTGAAGTATTACAGGGTTCTGGTCTTTCTTCATCAGCAGCATTTGAAGTCATGATTGGTACTGTATTATCAGGCTTATATAATGATATGACAGTAAGTCCAGTATTGATTGCACAGATTGGTCAGTATACAGAAAATGTCTATTTTGGTAAACCATGTGGATTAATGGACCAATGTGCAAGTTCAGTAGGTGCTCTTATTCATATAGACTTTAAAGACAATGATCATCCTGTTGTAGAAAAAGTAGATGTTGATTTCTCTTCATTCCATCATAGTTTATGTATTGTAGATGTTCATGCATCTCATGCAGACTTAACTGATGATTATGCAGCCATTCCTACAGAAATGAAGGAAGTAGCACACTTCTTTGGAAAAGAATTCTTAAGAGAAGTATCAGAAGAAGAATTTAAAGCACATATTCCTGAATTACGTGAAAAGATGAGTGACCGCTGTGTCATCCGTGCATTACACTTCTTTAAGGAAGATGCAAGAGTAGAAAAAGCAGTATCTGCCTTAAAGAACAATGATTTTGATACATTCAAGTCAGTCATCAAATCATCAGGAGACAGTTCTTATAAATACCTACAGAATATCTATTCTAACCATGATGAAACAAACCAGGCTGTTTCTATTGCCTTAGGCTTATCTGAAGATATCCTAGGTAATAAAGGTGTATGTAGAGTACATGGTGGTGGATTTGCAGGTACGATCCAGGCCTTTGTAGAAGATGATTATGTAGAAACATATAAGACTGAAATTGAAAAGTATTTTGGTGAAGGTTCTTGTCATATTCTTAAAGTAAGAAAGTATGGCGGTAAGAAAGTAGAATTATAAGCATTAGAAAACCTCTTTGATATGAGAATCAAAGAGGTTTTCTTTACTATAGAATTGATTTTTTCCATGTGATGTTCTGCTTATCAAAAAATGCATGTAATCTCTCAATGTCTTCATTACTGGCATTTTTCTTTTCAAAATAGATTTTAAAGCCTGCTTTACTTGTGAATAATACGACATCTTTAGTTTCTATTATGTTTTTTATATTCGTATATTTTATGGAAGCTTTATTTTCTACTGAGTCTACCACTGTAGTTAGTTTATCTTCATAAAAGACCAAGTCATAGATATAATAATTTGTCTGGAGCGACTTATTGAGCTGTTTTATGATTTTTTTTGATAGCCTTCTTGGTTGAGAACATATAAGTATTAAATTACTAACACTTATTACACTGTAAATAACATGTCCTGCAGATAGGTTCATAAACAAAGTAATCCATGAAAGACAGAATGCAACTATTAGGAATAATGTGTAGAATACAGGAAAGAAGTGAAAGCTGACTTTTTTGAAAGTTGAATAATCCATTTTATTATTTTTGACAGTTAATATTTCCATTTTCGATACCTCGCTATTCATAATATATTAATTTTAACACGTACCAATATCCGTTGCATTAAATATCGATGGTATATATTACAAATTCGGGCAAATTATGATTTCCTCTTTCGATTGATTATTTATTCTGATAAGAAAATCATTTCATGATCTTAGCTGTGCTTGTATACAGAATAGCTTTTTACATCCAATGGTATATCAACTCGAACTTATATTTTACGGAAGTATTAAATCTAAATTCTATTTTGATTAACTGTCTGGATAATATGTTTAAATATACAGAACTAATAGTTGTGATAAACAGGAACAATTAATTTGAACTATTATAATAATCATAAAAGCACAATTGTGTCGATTAAATATAATATAATACATTTGTAAAACGTTTTACAATTTATAAGAAGAGGAGTAAGTAGGCAATGGTTTATTCTAATGAAGAAATTGAACTTACTCTAAACTTCTACTCTATTGCTAAAGTACATTTGGATAATTTAAATCAAGCAATACAGTTTAAAGAGTTGAATGATCACGAAAAGAATGAATATATGTTCTACTCACATATTGTATCTAAAGTTAATTATTGGTTAAAAGCACTATTACCAGATGAACTTGAAATTATTGCTTTGCGTAATTTTGAGAATAAAACATTTGATCTTATTTCTATTCATGTGGGTTATACTAATCATAGTTCTATTGTAAGAAAATATAAGAGTATTATTAACAAA
>NZ_QTUM01000008.1:0-46345 GCF_003435615.1 Catenibacterium sp. AM22-6LB | reverse complement strand
GAGTATTATTAACAAAGTGAGAAAACTGAATAATGAACAATTTTGTTAAGAATATAGATGAAGTTTGTTCTATTGTATTATCTATTCTTACAATTGCTATGGATAAACATTGGATTTTATTTATGGTGCTATTACTGTTAAATATTCTTGATACATTAACAGGATGGATAAAATCAAGAATAAATAATAAAGAAAATTCAATGGCAGGATTGAAAGGAATCGCAAAGAAAGTAGCTCAATGGATATTGGTTTTATTGTCTTTTATAATTCCAGTATGTTTTGAAGAATTAGGAAAGATAATTCACATCGATTTGGCAATATTAACGTTTTTAGGCTGGTATGTTTTAATTTCGTTAATCATTAATGAGTATCGTAGTATTTTAGAAAATCTTGTAGAAGCTGGATTTGATGTGCCACAGATTCTTGTTAAAGGTTTAGAAGTAGCTTCTCAAAACATAGAAAGCATGGTAGAAAACAATGAGTAATTATATTATAGATATTTCATATCATAACGGGAAAGTAGATTTAAGCAAAGCAAAGGAATCTATTTCTGGTGTTGTAGCTAGATGCTCTTATGGATGGAGTTCTAGAAATATTGACAAGCAGTGGAACAATAATGCGAAACAAGCAAATGAGTTAGGCATTCCATTATTTGCTTATCATTTTTGCTATGCTAGAAACGAATATGAAGCTAAAAGAGAAGCATATTTAGCTTTGCAGGCATGCAGTAAATATCAGGTATGTGTTATTTATTATGATATTGAGTATTCTGATTATCAGGGCAGTTTGAGTAATGACATGTATTATAAGATTGCTAAAGCATTTTGTGATGTTATTGAAGGAGCAGGTTATTCTGCTGGAATATATGCCAACCAGGACTGGTTTAAAAATAAGCTTACAAATAATGGCTTTTCTGCATGGACGTTATGGATTGCTAATTATGGGCTTAATAATGGGTATAATAATTGGGACAAGAAGATTCAATACAATCCTTTTGGAAATGTATTATTGCATCAGTTCACTTCTAATGCCAGAAAAGGTGTTTTAAAAGATATAAAAGGAATAGATTCAAAGTTTTTGGACTGTAGTTATGATCATGGTCTGATTAATACTTTTTATAAGGTAAAAAACAAAGCTAGTAATTTAAACGTTGGAGATAGTGTGCGTGTTAAGGCTGGTTCAAAGTGGTATGATGGTCAGTCAATCGCAAATTGTGTATTTAAAAATCAATATGAAGTAATTCAAATCAAAGGTGATAGAGTAGTAATTGGGGTAAACGGTAAAGTAACAGGAGCAATTTCATTAGATAGTTTATATTAATGAGATGCGAAAGGCACAATGGTGCTTCTGAATGAATGTATGATAAAAATGTAGAAAGAATACCGGTATGAATTCTACGTAAAGTAGTTATCAAAATAGGAGGATAGTAATAATGGCAGATGAAAATGTTAGAAAGGCACAGAAATATTTAAACAGTATGTATGGTCATCGTTCAGAATGGGTAAAGCTGGATGAGGACGGTATGACTGGTACAGGTACATGTAAGGGGATTATCAGAGCCTTTCAGATTGAAAATGGAATCTCTCCAGTAACAGGAACAGTAGGAAATATCACTTTAAATAAAATGAGATCTTTAAGTGATATTTCAAAAATGAATGCTAATGATCCAGGAAATCCAAATGTATGCATTCTGCAGTGCGCATTGTTTGTAAAGGGGTATAATGCTGGAGGAATTACAGGAGTTTATTATACGACTGGAGTGAATGCTGTAAAGCAGTACCAGAGTGATGCAGGACTTCCAGTAACAGGCATCATTGACTGGAAAGTTTGGATGGGACTAGTATCAATCAACTGGTTTAAAAAGACAAATGATGGAGACAAGATGATTGTAAAAATCCAGCAGCAGTTGAATGCAGACTGGTCTGATATCATTGGTGTAGGTCCATGTGATGGTATTGTCTCAAGATTTACTTCTTATGCATTAATTGCAGCACTACAGGCTGCTGAAGGTATTTATACAAGCTTTATTGGCAGTATTGACAAAAGAAATTTTGGTGATCAGACAGTGGCAAAATTTCCTGGTGTATTAAAACAGGGAAAGAATGGAAGTTATGTAAAGTATAATAAGCTTGTTCAATACGGCTTGTACTTGAATGGATATGATGCTGGAAGATTTGATGGTAACTTTGACAGTAGCACTAAGTCCAAGGTTGAAGCATTCCAGGAGTTCTATGCATTAACGGGAATTGGACTAGTGACATCTGGAGAAGTAAACTGTGCAACAATGAAATCACTTTTAACAAGTAAAGGTGATACAGGAAGAAAAGCAAAGGCATGTGACTGCTCAACAGTATTAAATAAGCAGCAGGCACTAGATATTAAGAATGCGGGATATCAGGTGGTAGGTAGATATCTGACAGGAACAGCAAATAGAAAGAGAAAGTTCATCACATTTGAAGAAATCAAAAACCTTGAAAGTGCTGGATTAAGAGTATTCCCTATCTATCAGGATGGAGGATATAAAGTACAGTATTTTCAGAATGTGAAACAGGGCATTGAAGATGCACATACAGCAATTACAGCAGCTAAGAGAATCGGTGTTCCTAAAGGAACAACCATCTATTTTGCAGTAGACTTTGACTGCTATGATTATCAGATGAAATCATTTATTGTCCCATACTTCGAGAAACTGAATTATGTATTTAAGAGTGAAACAAATAATAAAAAGTATAAGGTAGGAATTTATGCACCAAGATATATCTGTTCTTATATCAGTAAAGAAGGCTTAGCGGAATATTCATTTGTAGCTGATATGTCAAGCGGATACAGTTGCAATTTAGGTTATCGTATTCCGAAGAACTGGGCATTTGATCAGTTCTTTGAATTTAATGAGAGAACAGGTGGGCAATTCCCTTCAAGTCCTTCATTTGATTTAGATAAGGTAGGCTATTCGGGTAGTGATAAGGGTATTACAACATTTGATAAAGTGGATTATATGTCACCGGATGAACTGGCAGAGAAAAACTCAGATCAGATGATAGAAGAACAAAAAGATCAATTCGTTTGTAATATTCTAGAAAAATTAGGATATTTAAATAAAGTTGTGAAGTCAAACATTGTATACGAGAAAGAGTCCACAGTTGCTGCAATTCCTACAGATGGATGTACAATTTTTGTATCTTATAAAAGTTCCCATACTTTTACACCTGATAATGAGCTTGGTAAAAAACCTATTTATATTGAAATGGATAATACAGGATTGTTAACTACAACATGCGATAATCAAATTAAGAATTTAACTGCTGGCTTGGAGATTCAGGAAAAAGACATCGTAAGAATACTAAATGGAACAGTAGATGGCCTAGGGGAAGTGGCAATCTCTATGAAGGCTGGGAAAATAGGTATGAAGATTGGAGTAAAAGATAATTTGCCTGTATATACAATTATCTTCACAACAAAAGATATTCTTCCTGATATAGATACAGTAGATTATGAAATGACAACTGAAATTAATTTTAAAATTATGCCTAGTATTTCAGATGGTGGGAAGCAGCCAAAATACGAAATCAATTGGGAAAGAGCATTAGAAGTAGATCCAGGTGAAACTGCTACTTTAATGTTATCATTAGCAAATGGAACTACTGTATGCTTGCTTGCTATAATTGCCTATTTGTTAAAAAGAAAAATTTTCGTTTCTGCAAGCAATTAATATTTCTGTATTAAAATATGATATGCTATAATGTAATACATATGAGGGGGATAAGTATGGAGATTACAATAAAAAATAATAAGCTAAATTATGAGATATTAAAGAAGAATGGCCAATATTTTTTCCCATCGAGTTTTGTATTAATTTTTAAACTGGTTTCATTATATTATATTGTATTGATATTAATAAGCATTTTTAGGAATAGATTTAAGCTATGGACAATATTTATTGTACCGTTAGCAATTATCATTGTTAAAATACTGATCAATTATTTTGCTAGAAAATTAATAGATATTCACAAGGAATTATTTAATAAAGAAGAAACCTCTTTTGATTTAGTGTTTTTAGATAACGGCATAGATGTAGTAGAAGAAACACAACATCATTTAACGGAATATAAAAGTATAAAAGAAGTAATAGATTCAGGAACACTTATTGTGATTCAAGTTAAAGAAGATGCACCTATTTATTTTGAAAAGAAGAACGCTACAAAAGATCAATATGAGGAAATAAGGAATATCTTCGAAAAGAATAATATACTTTGTAATATGAAAGAACTCTAAATGATCAATCTATTTTTATTTGATAGCGAGTGACTTAGAAGATAGTAATACTTTTTCTTTTCATAAATAGAATAAGAGTACATAGGAAGCTACCAAAGAATATAATAAACTGGTAGCTTTTTTGTTGAACAAAGCAACAAGATTTAATTGATAGTATATAATTATTATTTATTATGTTAGAATATCTATAGTTGTAAATATTCTTGGTTTGTGAGGTTAGACAGAATGGAACTATTAACTGTCAAAAATAACATAATAAATTATTCAAACTTAAAAAAAATAAGATTCTTCTTTTTTCATTTTATATACAAATTCTTTGTTCTATGCGGAGCAGTCTTAGCATTATTAGCCGCATTGATTAGCGTATCTAATGGTGATATGTTTGATTTTATTAAATCTTCTCTAGTATTAGTTATTTTGTGTATATTACCTTTTGTTCAATCAGAAGTTATGTTGAAAAGATTCATAAAACTTCAAAAAGAAAAATATGGATCAGATCAGGTAAGTATCGATTTAATATTTGATAATGATGGAATTATTTCAGTTGAGCAATCTACTCAAAATAAGAGTAAAATCATGTATAAGGATATTAAACAAGTTATAGAAACAAAAGAAATTATATTATTTATAACTAAGGCAGGATATACAACATTTTTTGAAAGAAAAAATGTGGAATCAAATGATCTCGAAAAATTAAAACAATTCTTTGATAAACAGAATATTTTATGGGAAAAATCAATATGTAATATATTTTAAGCTTGATAAGTTAACTTCTGAAATAACTATAAGTAGGACAGTAAATGATGCAAGATGGGCTGTTCATTACGACAGCCCTTTACTAATAGGGGGTTTATTCCCCTGTTTTTTTTATGTATACTTGTTTAAAAGCGAGGTAATAAGAAAAATGTTATTTAATACACATACACATTTAAATAGTGAACAATTATTTGAAAATCGTGATTTATATATTCAGAATGCAATAGATAGAGGTGTGAAGTACTTTACTGTTGTAGGTTATGATTTAGAGTCTTCACGTCTTGCAGTACAGATAGCGCATGAGTATGATTTTATTTATGCTGCAGTAGGTATTAGTCCTAATGATTGTAAAGAGACAACAGATGAGGATTTAGAGGTAATAGAAGCACTTGCAAAAGATCCTAAGGTTGTTGCTGTAGGTGAAATAGGATTAGATTACTATTGGGATGAAGCATCTAAAGAAAAACAGATTGATTGTTTTAAGAAACAGTTAGAAATAGCCAAGAGATTATCTTTACCTGTTACTATTCATGCCAGAGATGCTTATGAAGATACATTTGATATACTTTCTAAGTCAGGTGTAAAGGGTATTATGCATTGTTATAGTGGAAGTTATGAGATGGCTTTAAGATTCATTAAGATTGGTTATTGTATTTCTTTGGCAGGTCCTGTTACTTTTAAGAATGCGAAGGTTCCTAAAAGAGTCGCTGAAGGCGTAGATTTAAACTATCTACTTGTAGAAACAGATGATCCTTATCTCACACCAGCACCTTATAGAGGAAAACAGAATGAACCAGGTAATGTCTATTTTGTTGCCCAAAAGATTGCTGAACTAAAAGGATTAAGCTACGAAGAAGTCGCAAAACAGACAACAGAGAATGCACTTAAAGTCTTCCAGTTAAAGAAATAGTAATTAAAATAGAGTATAATATAGTCTATCAGGAGGCTATTATGAACATTTATGATAAGCTTGAACAAGTATCACTTACAGAAAGTGAAAAAACACTTATAGATTATGTTATAGAACATTCAGAAGATATTATGAATATGTCTGCTGCAGATATTTCTAAAAAGAGCTATGTATCTGTATCTACTATTTATCGTATTATTGACAAACTAGAACTTTCAGGTTTACAGGCATTTAAATCCCATATTCATTTTGATCGTGAAAGATACCAGAAAGAACTTGTTTCAGTAGACTATAACTATCCTTTCAGGATCAATAACACAAACCATGAAATCATGACTAAAATGTTGAATCTCTATGACCAGACACTTCATTCTACTTTAAACCTAGTGAATCTAGATGAATTTGGTAAAATTGTCCAGAAGATGTATGATGCGAATGTTATCGCGTTATTTCCTTCTATAGGGAATTATTTTATGGCCGAATGTTTTAGACAGAACATGTTAGAAATAGGTAAGGATGTCATAGTAGAAAAACAGATCTTCTATCAAACAAAGGTTGCTGAAACATTAAAAAAAGGAGATCTCGCAATCGTGATCTCCTATGCTAATAGAACACCTCATGTAGAAGACTTCATCCGTGTGATGAATAAGAACCAGGTGACAACTGTTCTTATTTCTTCTACTAAAGAGAGTGAATTATCTAAACTTGTTGATTATCATCTCTATTTTGCATCCTATGAAGATTCAGAAGAAAAGATTGCATCTTTTTCTTCAAGAGCTTCATTACAGTTCTTATTAGACTGTTTGTATGCATGCTATTTTAATAAAGATTATGAAAAGAATATAGACTATCGTATTGAACACTATATAGAACTCTCTTAGTTCTGTGTTGTACTTAATATCATAGTCCCAAGAAGAATATATTCCTGCATGTTATCTACTTTGGTAATAGGCGGAATATATTTTTTTGGTATAAGAGTGGCCATTTCTTCATATAAAGGAAGTATATGGGGAATAAAGTCACAATAGAGAACTAATTCTTCAGGACTTAATAAACTGATAATAGAAACAAGAGTACGTGATACAACCTCAATACATCCTTCAGGAGACATACTGAGTGTCATTTTATCTTCTGTTAAATCTAAAGGAAGAAATTGTACTTCTCCTACTAAGTTATGCATACCATGTAGTAGGCAGTTATCCACAATAATACCTGCACCACTTAATGCATGAATAGGCTGGAATAAGAAAGCCAGTGAACTTACTTGATCTTGTGAAGAATAATAACCTACAGCCGCTGCATTGACATCATTACATATACATACAGGCAAATGATAACGTTCAGTTAAAACATCTTCTAATCTCTCTGGTGTTTCCCATCCGACTAAACTTGTAGAAGAAACATAACCATCATCAATAATACCTGGTGTTGCGATACCAATATAACGTATACGAGGATAATGAAGACGCGCAATATCAATAACATCATAGACATCCTGGATATTGATAGTAGGCTTAATAATTTCGTTATCCAATAATATTTCCAGGTTCTTATCATAGACACGATACGCAATATGTACGGCCTGTTTATTACGGAATAAAGAAAGAGCCAATGTCTTATGCTTAATCTCTACATTTAACATGACAGGTAAGGGAATCTTATGATCAGATTGGTTCTTTTTAATCTCCAATGATTCTTTCACAAGTGTAAAGATGGCTTTTACATCATATTTCGCAAATACTTCAGGTGGTACATTTAAGACAATTTTATCTTTAAGAATATCACATGCTTTGGCGTGTAAATAAGAAATCTGTGGTGCTAAGAGAACTACATCATAATCCTGTGCTACATAGTATAAATTATTATAACCACTTGCTTCTGTGATATAAGGAAGACTCATTAATTGAGAGGCTTCATTCATCTTCATCGCAAAATAGCTGGTTGTTAAACCACCACTACAACATAATAGAATCTTGATAGTAGGTGATTCACCAATATGCTTCATGTAATGAGTCAGTTCTCTAAATAGCTTCATTGCATGATTCAATGTTTTCATCTGGAAATGTAGATAATATTCAGTCTCACCAGATTGTGTATTAGTTGCTTTAAACTCTATGATATTCATTGGATTAAAGACAATTTCAATATCTGCATGCTTATTATAGAAATGAATCTCTGTATATTCATCGTTCACTTTTATCTTATAATCAGGCACTTCTTGTAATAATATCCATTTCGCAAAGAGTATTGTATAAATATCACTTAAGAAATCATCCATGAATATCACCTCCATGTTCATATTTTAACATACTCCTAATCTTTAAATACAGTAACTCTTCAAAGATGAAAAATATATATCATATAAACTAAATTAAAGGTGACAGAAATGAAAAGAACCTTGCGAATGCAAGGTTCTAGATATCCATCTCAAAGATGAATTTAGTATTTGTGATATTGTTTCCTGATAGACCACTATAATGGTCTTTTTCTTTTAACTTATTAATTTGAGATAAATCAGTGATCTTTTGAATACCTTTCTGATCAAATAGACTCATTCCTTCAGATAAGCTTTTTGCACCAGTTACAAGTGTCTGGTATTGTTGAGAAAGTTTATTTCCTGCCTGACTCAACTCTGACAAGCTAGAAGATAATGTCTCTAATTGTTTTGATACAGGACTTTGAGAGAGTAATTGTGATAATTGTTCTAGACTCTTCTTATTCTGTGCTAAACTTTCCTGAACACCTTCACTGATTGCTTTATTGACTGCTATACGCTGTTCATCTGTGAGATCAATATTATTTATTTTAGATTGAATGAATTCTGTAGGATTATTCATGGAAGATATTAAGTTTTTAATAAGTGCCTGTGTAGAGGCATCATATTGTTTAGAGCCTTTTAATAATGCATTGGCTCCATCGCTCACTTGAGACACATTTGACATATATGTATTAAGATATTGTCCATACGTTGTACATCCTGCCAATAATTGTGCTGAACCCTCTACAAGTTTCTGTGATGATTGATTTAATTGATCCGTTGTCTTTGTGAGATCATTTAAATCTAAATCTTTAAAGATACCATCAGTAAATACCGTACTCATATAGTCACATTGGAAGTTCTTGATCTTCATAGTCACTTCCATAGAATCCTTAAATGGTTCATACCCAGGACATCCTAATCCAACAATAGCCTGATAATCATCCATCAACATGCTTTTTCCATTCTTTACTTCAATATCACTGACTGTCTCTTGAGGAAGAAGCATAATAGTAGTAGCCACAAAAGGTGTTTCAGTATTATTCTTATACTTAAATACAGCTTTTAAGGTACCTGTTTTACCTTTAATATTTGTAACCTTCACTCCATCTAGATAATAAGTGACATCTACACCAACAGGAAGAGATGTATCCAAAGTACCAGTATATTGAATACTATTCTTATTATTCTCTATCAATAATTGATGATTATTTAAAGTGATATTCTCATCACCCTTATTACTGACATCCTTTAACACAGTTTTATCCTTAATAAGATCACCTTCACTGATAGAAGGGATAGTGACTTCTGCTTTTGTGCTTTTTATTTCTCCTGATGTATTTGTCTTTACAGTAATTGTTTCACTCTTATTCACTGCTTCCTTGACACTGTGACCTTCTTCCCTTAATACAACAGGTGTTTCATCTACAATTCTCTTTGTTTCTTTTTTCTTTGTTTGTGTTGTACATCCTGTAAGCATGATACAACATATAATCGCAATTAATGTCTTGTTCATAAAAGTGCCTCCTATTCTACATTCTTCAAAGCATCCTGCATAGGAATCTTTTTAATCTTTCTAAATTCAATCAACATCACTATGAAATAGCTGATAAAACCAATAATAATTGTCTTTAAGAAAGTAATGTGACTTACATTTAAAGGCATCCATCCAGCCATCTCTTCCTTCATCATTGCTTCAAATATTGGCTTTAATATCGCATAATCTAGTGGCACAGTGATAAGAATAAAAAGAGATACAATAATAGATGTCGACACTATATAAATAGAACTTACTTCATGATTGGTATACCCAAGAATCTTTGTCATAGAAATAGACTGCGCATTCTTTTCAATGATTGTTTTTGTAAGAATATAAATAAGCACAATAAACATGATAACAGCCATTCCACAAAGTAAATAAGCCATACCTCCCATTGATACATTCAATTGTCGAGATACTTTGCTTAATGAATCATAATCAATAGTTGTACCTATATACTTTTCATTCATATCAGTAATAGGATTCTTAGAGAAATATCCAGAAAAATAATCATCATCTAAATCAAATAACTGATTCATTTTTTTCTGATTCATGAATATCGCAATCGCACCTGGATAGTTATATTCACCACTGACCTTTAATGTATACTTCTTATCTGTATATTCTGTCTTTAAGTGAATGATATCACCTTTATGGATCTTATATTTATCTGCATAAGCACTTGATACATAAACACCATCATTAATAGAAATATAACGACTATTCTTCTTTACACCATATACAGTTACAGTATCTAATGTATTGTCTTCCATCTTTAAGCTATAAGCACTAAATTTCTCTGCTGTCTTTTCTTCTGTTTCTATTCCTTTTGTGAAAGTATAAGCTTCTATCATATTAGAAAAGCTCTTTTCACTAGATTGCAAGCTTGCTGGTACTTTAAGAATATATTGATAATCCGCAAACATATTCTGTTTAATATTGGTTCCATATGAATTAATAATATCTGGCATCGCAAGTCCAAACAACAAGATCATATTCGCAAACATTAAACCAATAAACATCACAATATAATGAGCTTTGTTTTGAAGAATAATACGTGTTCTAAAACGTGTAATAAAAGGAATATGTGCAGACAAAGGCATGACATGGGACTGTTTATGTCTCTTTAAATCTCTTCTTAAGAACTTAAGAGGAGATAAAGATAACTGTCTATTTAATATAAAGAGATTAATAATAAACATGAGTATTACAGGGACAACCGTTGTTTGAATAAAAGCACTTGCACTCCATACTGTTTGATAAGTCGTTAAACTATAGCTGGCATAATATAGATTTGCCATAGTTATTCTAAAGTAGGTATAACCTAGGATATTACCTATTAAGGCACTAATAAGTGTCACAATAATAGGAAGTGTCATATAGTGACTGATCAATTCTTTCTTTGTATAACCAGAAGCAAGTAATGTCCCAATCACATTGGATTCTTTCTGGATTGTATTAGTCATAGTCACCGCAAATACAAATGCGATAATCACAATCATGATATATAAGAGAAGTCTGACCATCACGCCATCACTACCCATATCATCACCAGTAAAATGAATGGCCTGGTTCTCATATTGAGGAATATACTCCTCTAGATGCACTTCTTTATTTAATACCTTTAAGAATGATTCAGATTTCTTTTCTTCATTCTCTGGTTTATTTGTATAAAGCCATGAATAGCTATAGGTCATATGTGCTGTATCCCATTGATTAAATAAAGAAGGTTGTACAACCGCAACTCCAAACTTGATTGCATCAAACATCGTATCGCTATTATCCTCAAATAATGCTGAGTAATCTGGTAAAGCCACTAAACCACAGATTTTTAATGAATGATTCTTACTCTTAATAGTATCTCCAATAGATATTTTATTATTTGTGGCATACATACGGTCTATCGCAATTTCTTTATTGTTTTGAGGAAGTCTTCCTTCCATGACACATACTTTATTGACACTTTGTGGTGTCGCAAAGATACGTAATTTATTTCCGTTGATCAATGTTTCTTCTACATAGGAATGATCATAGAGATGCACACCAGCTTTAGAAATATTGATCAAGGATTGATTATTCAACTTTTTATCTACATTAAAATGACCATCTTCAATAGTATACTTCTCAAAACTTTCATTATAAGCTTTAATCATACTCTCATCTGCCACAATAAAACCAGATACAAGACCAATCATACCTGTCATCAATAAGAAGATGACAAGATACTTACTCCAGTCTTCTCTTAATTCTCGTATAAAACGCTTATTTAATGGATTCTTCATATTACCAATCCACCTCATTTACTCGTTTACGATCTGTATTCATATAGTCTTCTTTAATTCTTCCATCATGCAATACAAAGATATGATTCGCAATATACTTAATAGCTTCATTATGTGTGACCATGATGATTGTATTCCCGAATCTCTCATTAATATCACAGATTAACTGTAATATATCCTGTGATGTACGATAATCGAGTGCACCAGTCGGTTCATCACAAAGAAGTATATCTGGATTCTTTACGACTGCACGTCCAATCGCAGTACGCTGCTGTTGTCCACCTGATAATTGATTAGGTAGTTTATTCTGATGTTCATATAAACCAAGTGTATGTAATAAATCATCAATATTCAAAGGCTTCTTGCTTAAATAAGCACCTACTTCGATATTCTCTCTCACTGTTAAGTTAGGAATTAAATTATACATCTGGAATATATAACCTAAATGATCACGTCTATATTGACTTAATTCCTTCTCTTTCATTGTCTTTAAACGATGTTTATTAATAATAAGTTCTCCCTCATCTAAACTATCAATACCCCCAATAATATTAAGTAGTGTAGATTTACCAGAACCTGAAGGACCAAGCAATACACAGAATTCCCCTTTATTAATAGTCATATCAATCCCCTTTAATACATCTATATGACTCTCTCCCTGTCCAAAAGATTTCTTTAAATTTTTAATCTCTAAAAAGTTCATAACATCTCCTCCTATGTTAGTTTTATCTAACCACATTATACTCTAAGAGTTAGTTCGTGCAAACTAAAAACTATGATATAATGAAGAAAAAATGAGGTACATATATGAATTATACAGAAGAAGAATTATGCACATTAGTAGATCAATTACCAGATATTCGATATAACTTACAGATACCTGTCACTTCTATTAATCTATTAGGCTTAACACCTGATTTATTTGATGAAGAAGTCTATGAAATATTAAAGGATTACTTTACTGAACAGAAATACAATGTCCTTACAACATTCTTATATCATGATACATCACTTGATATGGCCGGTTATGCAGATGTAAATATTGTAGTATCAGTGAAAGGATTAAAGATTGCTGAATTATTAAAAGAGAAGTATGGCACACCTTATGTCGTAGGATTCCCATATGGTAAGTTCTCTTCTTATTTCTTTATGGCTGTTGAACAGGCATTAGAAACTGGCATTGACCAGATTCCTTATCAGAACTTCTTTAGATTACAGACAGAGCAGATGATTCAATTACATGGTGATCCTGTGATTATGAGTTCTATTGGTTTCTCTTTATCACAACAATATGATCTTGGCTATCAAGTTATTTCAGATAGAAAAGAAACATTAGGTACAGTAGATTTGAAAGATGCTAAAAAAGATGATATCAAGATAGATATCACCTTTCCATTACATGAATCAATATTTGATTTAACCCTTCATGACCTGTAATACACAATTTTCTATTGTTTCTATTCCCTGGTCATGAAAAGCATGAAGTAAATCTTCATCATAAGTCCCCGGCTGCATCCAGGCATACTTAATACCAAGCTCTCTCATCTCTCTGATATAAGTCATACCAATTGTTTTATTAACGACAAAAACAACAACATCTACAGGATACTCTATATCCATCAGAGATGTATACATCTTGTCATTGTCTATTGTGTCATATTTAGGAGATATGCCATACACATGCTTGCCTGCATTCTTTAAGCACTGATATATTTGATAACTGTACTTATCAGGATCAGGACTCATCCCAATAACACAATAATTATTATAGATCTTTAAAATATCTCTTTCTTTCATCGTTCATCACCGTTTCTATTATATCATACCACCAACATTTTTGATTGAATTTTACACTATAATAATGCATTTGTGATATAATGACAAACGCGAATTGATGTGTTAATATAGACACGTATTAAATAAGAAAGGAAGGTCGTTTATAGTGTACGATATTATAGTTGTAGGTGCTGGCCATGCAGGTATTGAAGCATGTCTTGCTGGTGCAAGAACAGGAAATAAAACATTACTTATTACAAGCAACTTCTCTAATGCAGGAAGCATGCCTTGTAATACATCCATCGGAGGACCTGCAAAGGGCATTATTGTAAGAGAAATAGATGCACTTGGGGGACAGATGGGTAAAACTACAGATGCGACTTACCTTCAGATGAAGATGTTGAATACTGCGAAAGGACCAGGTGTTCAGTCTCTTCGTGCACAGGCAGATAAGAAAGCTTATCCACGCTATATGCAGAAAGTATTAAAGGAACAAGAAAATCTTGATATTGTAGAAGCAATGGTCGAGGATTTGATTGTAGAAGGTGATGAGTGTAAGGGTGTTATCCTTGCGGATGGTACACGTTATGAATCTCGTACTACAATTCTTACTACAGGAACTTATTTAAAGGCTGAAGTCCTTGTAGGTCATTCTAAGACTCCTAGTGGACCAGATAAACAGAAGGAAAGCTTATATTTATCAAGCAAGTTAAAGGATTATGGATTTAGAATCCAAAGATTAAAGACAGGTACACCACCTCGTGTGGAAATCAATTCTATTGATTATTCAAAAACAACAGTACAGCCTGGTACAGATGCGAAACTTTCATTCTCATATGAAACAACACATTTCACACCAGTAGAAGATCAGACTGTATGTTACTTAACATATACAACAGCCCAGACACATAAACTCATTAGAGATAATTTAGATAAATGTGCGATGTTCTCAGGGCTTATTAAAGGTATTGGACCACGTTATTGTCCATCTATTGAAGATAAGGTTGTTAAGTTTGCGGATAAGGAAAGACATCAGATCTTCCTTGAACCAGAATCTAAGGAAATGAATACAATCTATGTACAGGGATTCTCTACATCTATGCCTCATGATATTCAGGAAAAGATGGTGCATTCATTACCAGGACTTGAAAACTGCACTATTTTAAAATACGCATATGCGATTGAATATGATGCGATTGATCCATTACAGTTATGGCCTAGTCTAGAAACAAAGGTATTAAAGAATCTCTTTACTGCAGGTCAGATCAACGGTACTTCAGGTTATGAAGAAGCAGCAGGTCAGGGACTTATTGCCGGTATTAATGCGTCTAAGAAGGTAAAGGGTAACAAACCTTTAATCTTGAAACGTGATGAAGCTTATATTGGTGTATTGATTGATGACTTAGTGACTAAAGGTACTAAAGAACCATATCGTATGTTAACAAGTCGTGCTGAATATAGATTATTATTAAGACATGATAATGCGGATGAAAGATTAAGAAAATATGGCCATGATGCAGGTCTTGTAAATGATGAAGTCTATTCACTTTATCTAGATAAAATGAATCGTATCCATGCTGAAATAGAACGTCTAGATACCATTCATTTCTCACCTAAGAGTGAAATCAATGACCTCTTAGAAGAAAAGGGCTCAACACGTTTAAAAGAAGGTGTAACTGCCCGTGCTATTCTTCAAAGACCAGAATTAGTTTATGAAGACTTATTACCTTATATTGAACATGTTGACTTAACTGAAGAAGAAATGAGAAGAGTCACTATTCTTATTAAATATAAGGGATATATTGAAAAAACATTAAGACAAGTAGAAAAAGTAAAGAATATGGAAGAAAAACAGATTCCTGCTGACTTAGACTATGATGATGTATTAAACTTATCATTAGAAGCAAGACAGAAACTAAAGAAGGTCAGACCAGTGACTATTGGTCAGGCAACACGTATTTCTGGTATTAATCCTGCAGATATTTCTGTTTTACTTATTCACTTAAAAACACAATACGGAGATTAATATGACACAACAAGAATTTATTGTGAGCTTAGAAGAAAAAGGCATTGTGCTTTCAGAGAAACAGATTGAACAGTTTGAAAAGTATTATGAAATACTAGTAGAATGGAATGAGAAGATGAACTTAACCGCTATTACAGATCGTGAAGGTGTTTATTTAAAACACTTCTATGATTCTCTTACAATTGCGTTTGATTTTCCATTCTCTAATCAAACAATCTGTGATGTAGGTGCAGGTGCTGGATTCCCTTCAGTTCCACTTAAAATCGTTTATCCAGAATTAAATGTCACTATTGTAGATTCTTTGAATAAGAGAATTACATTCTTGAATCATTTATTTAAAGAATTAGAATTAGATCATATTCAAGCAGTTGCATCACGTGCTGAAGATTTCTGTAAAGATCATCGTGAATCATTTGATATTGTCATGGCACGTGCAGTTGCAAGATTAAATATCTTAGATGAACTTTGTCTCCCATTAGTGAAGAAAGATGGTTACTTCCTTTCATTAAAAGGACTCAAAGCCCCTGAAGAATTAAAAGATGCGAAGGGAGGCATAAAGGTACTTGGAGGAGAAGTGATGGATGATTTTACTTTTACTTTAAGTGATCAGAATGATCATCGTCATAACATCGTGATCAAGAAAGTGAAATCAACACCTGCAAAGTACCCAAGAAACTATGGACAAATTAAGAAGAAGCCTTTATAGAAAGAAAAGGAACGTTATTAAAGATGCTTATTGTTTCTTAGATATCAATGATATTGTTGCAAATAAGGAACAGCCAAGAACTCATTTTGAAGATGAGAAGATCCAGGAACTCGCTGAATCTATTATGCAGAATGGTCTCTTACAGCCTATTGTAGTCAGAGAATATGAAGGTAAATATCAGATTGTTGTAGGGGAAAGAAGATACCGTGCCTGCAAACTAGCAGGTATTACAGAAGTACCATGTATCATTCAGGAACTTGATGACAATCAGACAGCCAATGCCGCATTAGTAGAAAATATTCAAAGAGAAAATCTTTCAGCAATAGAAGAAGCCTTAGCTTACCAGCAGATTCTAGATACACAGGGTTTAACACAAGCCCAGTTAGCTGAAAAGGTAGGTAAGAAACAGTCTACAGTGGCCAATAAACTTAGACTCTTAAAGCTTCCTATGACAGTACAGGAATCAGTTAAGAAAAAAGAAATCTCTGAAAGACATGCCCGTGCTTTATTAAAACTAGAAGATACAGCACAACAAAATAATATGTTGAAGGAGATTCTTGAACATAACTTAACTGTCGATGAAACAGAAAAAAGAATTGCGAAACTATTAGCACCTAAAAAAGAAAAACCACGTGTACGTAAATTCTCTAGAAGTGTTAAAATCGCAATCAACACAATTAATCAGGCAGTAAAGATGGTTACTGATGCAGGAACTGATGTAGAAGAAAACATCAATGAAACAGATGACGAAGTCATCATTACTCTAAAAGTAAAGAAGTAGATCCTAATTACTAGGACCTACTTCTTTTTTAAATCTTTCTGGAATTCTATTATGGAATACAATATCCATAACTTCATCATAACTAAATTCATAACATTCATTTGTTTCAGTCACATGTATTCTTAATACATCACCTCTCTCTGCTTCTGTTAAGAATAAATATAAATTTTTCATCAATTCTTCCATAGGTAACCTCCTATATATTTATTCTTAAAGAATCTTTAAATTACTTAATGATATAATAAAAAAGATTGAGCTAAGCTCAATCTTCAACACATACGCATACAGGTGCAGGAATCTCTAATTCAGAATCTGTCATCAATAGCTTTTCATTCTCTTCATCAAAAGTAAGTACCTGAAGCTTATTATCTTCCTGTGCACCTACAATAACATACTTATCATCAATAATATTGAAGTCTCTAGGTTCTTTACCAGTATGTACCATATAAAGTAAAGAAATCTTACCATTCTCTTTATTGACTCTATATAAGGCAATAGAATTATGACCTCTATTAGAAATAAGTAGATGTTCTCCACTCTTTGTGAGATGAATTGCGGCAGCTGCATTAAATCCCTTGAAATGACGTGGAACACAATGAATGGCCTGAACTAAACTCATACGACCCTCATTATACTTAAAGACCATAATCTTATTCGCAATCTCATTAATGAGATAACCATAACGCCCATCCTGTGAGAAAATCAAATGTCTAGGACCAGAACCAGGTACAACATTTACTGCATAATCTGTATTCTCTTTAAGAACACCATCTTTATAATTGTACATCACGATCTTATCAGCACCCAAATCTACAGCATATAAGAAACGTCTGTCAGGTGTAAAACCAACATTATGTACATGAGGTGCAGTTTGTCTCTTTAATAAATCAGGACCCATACCAGTATGTCTCACAGCACCAATTTTATGATCAATACGATAATTTTCTAGTTTATAAGCAGCTGTTGCACCAACATGATAGTTTGCCGCAAAGATATACTTATTATCATCAGAGATACATAAATGTGTATAACTTCTACCAGAAGAAGAATAGTTATTATTAAGAATCAATTCATTCTTATGAATACTAAAACTTCCTAATCCTCCACCTTCATTATTAGATCTCGCATTCTTATAAGATACATAAAGTTCTTTATTTCTTGCAATCAGATATGATGGAAAATCTTGAGTTAATATCTGTTGTATTTTCTTTAATTCCAATGTTTCTTCATTAAAAGAAACAATATAGATTCCTTTATCGTCACCTTTACCGTAGCTTGCAACATAAAACGTTTTCATAGGACACCTCCATATGAAAATATTTTATCACAATTATTCTCTATTTACTAATGAGTTTCATTATTATAAAATGATTGTACAATAGTCAAAGGAGGACAAGAGGTTGGATAATAAGGAACTTTTATCTATGAGTGATGGTCTTTTAATTCAATTATTACAGAAAAATGCGAGATATAAGGTTTCTGACCTAGCCGCCGCGCTAGCAGAATCTAAAGACAGCATTGTAGAAAGATTAAATAGACTAGAAAAAGAGAAGATTATTTGTGGTTACCATACTATTGTCAACTGGGACAAGACAAATACTGAACTTGTGACTGCGATGATTGAGATTAATGCTATTCCTGAAAGAGAATATGGTTATGATCGTATTGCATCACACATTTATAAGTACGAAGAAATTGAAACAATGTATTTATTATCTGGTGATTATGATTTTATGTGCATTGTAAAGGGTCGTACTATGCAGGAAGTCGCGCACTTTGTTGCATCTAAATTGGCATGTATTCCTGGTGTTACAGGAACAAAAACAACATTTGTGTTAAAGCCATATAAGACAGATGGACATGTCCTAGTAGATGATGAAGATGGTAAAAATACGCGACTGGTGGTGACTCCATAAAATGGATTATGAGAAGAAATTAAGTACTGCAGCACAAACTATTAAACCAAGTGGTATTCGTAAGTTCTTTGATCTTGCAAACCAGATGGAAGGTGTTATTTCATTAGGTGTAGGGGAACCTGATTTTGCGACACCTTGGAAGATTAGAGAAGCTGCAATCTATTCAATTGAAAAAGGACGTACTTTCTATACCGCAAACAGAGGTTTATTAGAATTACGTCAGGAAATTAGTAATTATTATTATCGTCGTTTTGGTGTACATTATGATCCTGAAAATGAAATTATTGTGACTGTAGGTGGTTCAGAAGGTATCGATATCGCAGTAAGAGCCTTAATGAATCCAGGTGATGAAATGATTATCTTAGACCCAGGATATGTTGCTTATGAACCAAGTGTTATTCTTTCAGGAGGAGTACCTGTAAGAATTCACCTAGAAGAAAAAGATGAATTCAAATTAACACCTGAAAAACTTAAAGCAGCTATTACACCAAAGACAAAGGTCATGTTGATCAACTTCCCTTCAAACCCAACAGGTGGGGCAATGACAAGAGAAGACTATGAGAAACTTGTACCGATTATTAAGGAATCAGGTATTATTGTTATATCGGATGAAATCTATGCAGAATTAAGCTATGAAGAACCATTCTGTACATTGGCTTCATTCCCAGAAATCAGAGATCAGATTATTGTCATCAATGGTTTCTCTAAGGCCTATGCCATGACAGGATGGAGACTTGGTTATGTTCTTGCAAACCCAGTATTCTCTAAGGCAATGTGTAAGATTCATCAGTATATTATCATGTCAGCACCTACTGGTGCACAATATGGTGCAATAGATGGACTGAGACATTGTGATAAAGAAGTAGAAGAAATGAGAGCCTCTTATCTCTCACGTAGAAACTTCCTTGTAAAAACATTTAATGATATGGGACTTCATACATTTAACCCAATGGGTGCTTTCTATGTATTCCCATGTATTCGTTCTACAGGTCTTACATCTGAAGAATTCTGTGAAGAACTATTAAATGATCAGAAGGTAGCCTGTGTACCAGGTACAGCCTTTGGTGATGCTGGAGAAGGATTTATTCGTGTCTCTTATGCATACTCACTAGAAGAATTAAAAATTGCGACTGAGAAGATTAAACTATTCTTAGATAACTTAAAAAACAGATCTCATTAGAGGTCTGTTTTTTCTCTTTCTAGCATCTCCTGATAGCTATAAACACAGCCACAGTAGTTCTGTCTATACATATGATATTCATCACTCATACGTGTTGATTTTAAATAACCATTATCTTTCTTAAAATCACTATGAAGGAATTTTGGTGTTTCTAGATCTAAATCATCACCAATCTCATTGATCCATTGGCTATTCTTATGAGGAGAAACAGACAACACAGTTGTCCAATAATCAAAACCATGCATTCTAGCATAATCTCTTGCCTTCTCCATTCTTACTTTATAACACACATAACAGCGGTAGCCCTTTTCTCCTGTATCCTTATATGGCGCAATATGCGTTAAATATTCTTCAGGATCATAGGTATCTTCTACCACTTGTACATTCTGGTTCTCTTTATCATTGAACTCTTTCACAAATCTTTCTAACTCAGATTCACGACGATGATACTCATCAGCAGGGTAGATATTACTATTTGTATAATAAATAGTAATATCAAAGTACTGACATAACTCTTTAATCACATTAGAAGAACAAGGACCACAGCATGCATGAAGCAATAACTTTGGACGTCCTTCTAAATGTTTAAGAGTCTCCAACATCACTAAACGATAATTCTGTTTCATTAGTGGATGAACATTGCATCACCAAATGAGAAGAAACGATACTTCTCATTTACTGCAATCTTATAGGCATTTAAGATATGTTCTCTACCTGCAAGAGCACTTACAAGCATCACTAATGTAGACTTAGGAAGATGGAAGTTTGTGATCAATGCATCAATACCAGTAAATGTATAACCAGGATAAATAAAGATATTTGTATTTTCATGAGCTGCTTTGAAGCATCCATATTTAGAATGGTTGGCTTCTAATGTACGACAAGAAGTAGTACCCACCGCAATAATACGTCTACCTTCTTTTTGAGCCTGATTTAATTTTTCAGCTACTTCTTCACTAATTTCATAATATTCACTATGCATATGATGTTCTAATACATTTTCTACCTTAACAGGTCTAAATGTACCTAAACCAACATGTAAGGTTACATCTAGGATTTCAACCCCTTTTTCTCTTACTTTCTGAAGTAATTCTTCAGTAAAATGTAAGCCTGCAGTAGGGGCAGCAGCACTACCTTCTACCTTTGCATAGACTGTCTGATAACGATCAGGATCATTTAACTTTTCTTTAATATATGGTGGTAAAGGCATAATACCTAACTGATCTAGAATTTCATAGAAGATTCCATCATAAATCATCTTGAAGATACGAATACCTTCTTCTCTGATTTCAGTACACTGAGCCTTTAAACGACCATCACCAAAAGTAATCACAGTACCGAGCTTTACAATCTTCGCATTACCTACTAAACATTCCCATAAATCATCATGAAGATCCTCTAATAAAAGAACTTCTACATGTCCACCCGTTTCTTCCTTAAGACCATAAAGACGTGCTGGAATAACCTTTGTATTATTTCTTACAAGCACATCACCAGGCTTTAGATAATCGAGAATATCATAGAAATGTTTATGTTCAACATCTCCTGTTTCTTTATCTAGAACCATTAAACGTGAAGTATCACGTTTCTTTAATGGTGTCTGTGCAATTAATTCTTCTGGAAGATCATAATCAAATAATTCAATATCCATAAAACTAAAACGCCCTTTCATAAACATCACGACCGTACTGTTCTAAGAATTCTTCCTTAAAATCAGCTAAACGGTCTTCTTGAATTGCTTTTCTAATATCTGCTGCAAGATCTAATAAGAATGCAACATTGTGAATAGATAATAAAGACTTACCAAAGATTTCATCACACTTGTGAAGATGTCTTAAATAAGCTCTTGTATAATTTCTACATGCATAACAATGACACTTATCATCAATAGGAGTAAAGTCACGTTTATACTTTTCATTATTGATATTCATACGTCCATGATGTGTCATAAGTGCACCATGTCTTGCGACACGTGTAGGAAGTACACAGTCAAACATATCAATACCTCTAATAGCACCTTCAATTAAATCAATAGGATTACCTACACCCATTAAATATCTAGGCTTATTTTCAGGTAACCACTTAACACTATCTTCAATCATTTTATACATGATTGGTTTAGGTTCACCTACAGAAGTACCACCAATAGAATAACCAGGGAAATCCATATCAACTAAAGTCTTAGCACTTAGTTCACGTAAATCCGCAAACTCACCACCCTGGACAATACCAAATAAAGCCTGGTCTTCTCTCTTATGTGCTTCCTGACCTCTCTTAGCCCATCTTAATGTTCTTTCTACAGAGTTCTTCATATAATCATGAGTACATGGATAAGGTGCACATTCATCAAAACTCATAATAATATCAGCACCTAAATCTTCCTGAATTGCGATAGACTTTTCAGGAGATAAGAATAGCTTAGAACCATCCACAATACTCTTGAAGGTAACACCTTCTTCTTCAATCTTACGTGTCTTACCTAATGAGAATACCTGGAATCCTCCAGAGTCTGTTAGAATAGGTCCATCATAGTTCATGAACTGATGAAGCCCGCCTGCATCTCTTACAATATCACTTCCTGGTCTTAACCATAAATGATAAGTATTCGCAAGTACAACCTGAGAGCCCATTTCTTTAAGCTGTTCAGGAGAAATACCTTTTACTGTTGCCAGTGTTCCTACAGGCATGAACATAGGTGTTTCTACATCACCATGTGGTGTATGAAGAATCCCATATCTTGCGCCTGTCTGTTTACATACGTGTTTACATTCATACCAAAAATCTTTCATTATATCACCTCGATAACCTTGGATATTATACGAAAAAATACGCATTAAATCAATAAAAAAGGGGAAAGCTCCCCTTTCTTAAGAATATTATTTGTGTTTTAAGTCATCCAGTTTTTTAAGGATTAGAAGACCAAAGATAATAATCAGTCCAATGATCATTAAGCCATAGGCTCTAATATCTGTATCATAAGGTGATATAATATAGACTATTTGTTTAACACAAACTAAAGCGAAAAGTGATGCAATAAACCAAATAAAAAATTTTACTACAGTATTGTTCTTCATATATGTTCCTCCAAACTGAAGTGTTATTTCTTTCATATATATTTTACCATTATCCCCCCCTAAAAGAAGCATAATAAAAAAATCCAGGAAAATAATCCTGGATTAATCAAATGTGACATATTCGTTATCTAAAGGTTTAGCCCCTTCAACATGATCTACATCAAGAACACAGATATTCGCATTCATAGATGGATCATATTCAATATGTGTATGACCTTCTAATAGAAGCCATTCATTAGGTATGAATTTAGACGCATATTCACTTACGCAAAGCATACCAATTAATGAAGTATCCTGTTCACAGCATACCATTGCATAACGACCAAGAATAAAACCATTAGGAATCACTTTATCACGACCTATGAATTTACCTTTTATTTTAATTGTCTTTTGATCATAACGTTCTGGATGTTCCATCGCATCATAACAGAAGATACCAAAATCATGATCAGCAACTTCTAAATGATCTTGTGTATAATCGTATGGTAATTCATCATCCTGCATAGTATTTACAGAACCATCTTTATTTTCATAGATGATCTGACATACAGGATTCATTGCCTTGATGTTGTTTCTTAAAGTAGACTTCTTCATACCATCTTCAATACGGTTAAAGATGACTAAATCACTCTTAGCACAATGTTGGAATAAAAGTGCACGCATGTTATTCACATAAAGCTGGAAAGTAGAGGCATTGATAGTAGTTAGAATCTGTACAACATCCCAGTTTTCAGGGAATGGTGATTCTACAAACTGATCTACATTCCACATACCATTAAATTCTACAAGAACCTGTGTAGGATGATATTTCTCCTTTAAATCCTTAAAGAAATCGGCAGTCAAGTCTTCTTCATTCTCTACATAAACGATTTCACAGTTATGTTCCTTAATAGCAGCTTCATTATATTCTACTTCACCTTCTTCTGTCACAATAAGCACAGATGTCTCATAATCACAGAAGTCAGTATTAATAATAGTATCGTTGATAAATGTTGTTTTACCACTTTCTAAAAAGCCAGTAAATAGATAAATTCTTGTTTCTAAATTATCCATACATTAACCTTTCATTAAATTATAGATTTTATGTGCATCAAGCTTTTCACCAATCACACACATTCTTCCACCAACATCTGGTGTACATTCACGGATTTCATAATCACCACTTACAAAGTCAAACTCAAACCACTTACCATCAGTACCCTTCACAATACCTTTAGAACGAAGAATATGACCTAAAGATTCATCAGTACCTAAAGTCTTTAACTTATCATCAAGTTCTTCTTTAGTAAATGGATGTGCTGTTTCAATACCAATACTATTGAATACTTCATCAGCATCATGCATATCTTCTTCATCAAAGTATAATGTACTTTCTCCATCATGGTGATGATGTTGTTCATGATCGTGATGATGACCACATTCACATTCATGATCATGGTCATGGTGATGTTCACATTCGTGGTCATGATCATGATGGTGACCACATTCACATTCATGGTCATGATCATGGTGGTGATGATGTTCATGATGATGTCCATGAACACTTTCCTGATGTTCCTTTTCAGCCGCAATCAATGCCTTTTCTAAAGCATCCTTATGATTACTTGCTTCAAGAATCATATCACCTGTAATCTGATCCCATGGAGTAGTAACGACTGGTGCATGAGGATTTAATTCTCTAATAATATCTAAACATTCCGCAATCTTTTCTTCAGACACATCCTGTGAACGGCTTAAGATTACACAGCTTGCTGCACCAATCTGGTTATTAAAGAACTCACCAAAGTTCTTATGATACATCTTACATTTCTTTGCATCTACTACAGTAAAGAAACGATCAAGTGTTAAATCAGCACCATGTACCTTCTGCACAGCCGCAATAATATCAGATAACTTACCAACACCTGTTGGTTCAATAATAATACGATCAGGATGATATGTATCTACAACTTCCTTTAAAGCTGTTTCAAAATCACCTGCAAGACTGCAACAAATACAACCCTGACTTAATTCATTGACAGTAATACCTGCATCACGCATAAAACCACCATCAATTCCAATTTCACCAAACTCATTTTCAATGAGTACTAACTTTTCATCTTTTAAAGATTCATTTAATAATTTTTTAATAAGTGTTGTTTTACCAGCACCTAAAAATCCAGAAATAATATCAACTTTTGCCATTTTATTGACTCCTTTCTTAACCATTTCACATTATATCATTTTTCTTAAAAAACGCTCATAAAATGATAAAAAAGCTTATACAAACTTTTCAATAAATACACCAATTCCATTAGAATCTTTATCCTTTGTGACATAGTCAGCTGCAGCCAATGCACGAATAGAACCATTTTCCATCACAACACCAATACCTGCTTCTTCCAACATATCTATATCATTATCTTCATCACCAAAAGCCATACATTGAGATATAGAAATATCATGAAGAGCTAAAGCCTCTTTTAAACCATTAGACTTAGACACATGAGGATCCATATATTCATATAAGAAACTGGTAGTTACTAAGGCAGACGCTTTATAGTCTTTATTCTTAAATGATTTAGAACGTTCCACAATCTGAGGCATATAGTTTGGATCACAAATAATCATCAACTTACGATAAGGACGTGTTAAGAACGTATCAAAATCAACAACCCTATATTCAATACCATCACCCTCAGCCATATCTCTAATATAATCATCATCCTTAGGTGCATATAGAATACCTTCATGACATATAGTGAAGTTACAATCCATATCTTTATAATGATTCATGATTTCTTTAATCAATTCAGGACTCAAAGTATGATTCTCCTGATATATATCAAGAATATAATCATCAATCTCAGAACCTCCAGAACCCACTACAAAATCAATACATCCTTCAATACCCCATGATTTCATGTGATTTCTTACACTATCTGCATCTCTACCTGTACATATTCCAAATAATATTCCTTTACTTCTTGCTTTCTTAATAGATGAAACAGTTCTTTCATCTACAACCTGTTTACTAGTCAGTAATGTTCCATCAACATCACATACAATAGCTCGTATATCCATATTTATTCTTCCGTCATTCTTTTGTAGTACTCTGTTTTCTTTTCAATATTCTCTTCGTAATGTCTTTTGAAATATGCTGTATAAAGAGTATCTAATACAAATAATAGACTTAATCTGGTACTATAGGAAGACATTTTCTTATAGTGATTTTCCTTTGAACTCAAGAATAACTGATAATCATAATACTTGATTTCAGGATGATATTCAGTAGAAGAAATCAGTACAGTAGGGACATGATTCTTATGCAAAATAGAAGGAATCTTTTCTGATAATATCCCACGTCCATTAAAGGTAATGACTATTGCAAGGTGAGAAGAATCACTTGATGCAGCAAGTAATTGTGATTGATATTCTTCTGAAGGAACATTAACCTGTTTTCCAATCTCCAACATTTGAAAACTAAAATTCTTCGCAAAGAATAAATGACCTGCTGAAGTATAAATATCAATCTGTTGAGAAGAATCCATTAACTGTACAATACCCTGTAATGTATCTAAATCAAAAAGGTGACTTGTTTCTAATACTGTTTGATTATAGTCTTCTTTTAATAATTCAATCATTTCATGATGTGTCTGATATTTCTTGATTGGATAATCAAAATCAAATGTCTCATCCATCTTTTTGTATTCAGATAATGAAGATGATAGTTTTACTTTTAAATCAGATAATCCTGATGTGCCACATTTAGTCGCTAAGCGATAAATAGAAGTCACAGAAACAAAACATGATTCACTTATTTCCTGAGCAGACATATGAATTACTTTCTCAGGATTCTCTAAAATGTATTTCGCAATCATCTTTTCGCTTGTTGTAAAGTCTGTCTTTGTTTGTAGTAATGTATAGATGTTCATAGAAAACCTCCTAAAATATTTATTATATTTCTATAACTATGTATATGCATGTGTTATAATCCAAAAAAAAGAAGGTGATATTTATGATAGATGGACATATGCATCTAGAATATGGGAATCTCTCAAAAGAATATGTACTACAATTTGTGGAAAGTGCAGTAAAGAATGGTATGGATGAAATACAGATTCTTGATCATACACATCGTTTTAAAGAATTCAGACCTGTTTATGAAGGTGTAAGAAAAGCATCTCCTTATCAAGAAGAATGGTTAAACAATAAAGAAATGAAGTTTCATAGTACTTTAGATGAATATTGTGCTTTAATTAAAGAAATCAAGGCAATGGATTTACCTATTAAGGTGTCTTTTGGTTTAGAGGTATGTTATGTACCTGAATATGAAGAAACAATTCGAGAAATATTAAAACCTTATCATTTTGATTTCTTAGTAGGAGCCATTCATTCTATCGACGGTAAACTCTATGATATGAAATGGTCAGAAGAAATCTTATGGAACAAGTATCCTATTAATGATATCTATAAAAGATACTATGAATGTGTCTTCTCACTTGTAAAATCTGATTTATTTACACAGCTTGCACATCCAGATACGATTAAGATGTTTGGCCATTATCCTACTTATGACTTACAGCCTACATATGATGAATTGGCTGAATTATTAAATGAACATCATATGAAAGCAGAAAACAATGTAGGATGTTACTATCGTTATCATACACCTGATATTGGCTTATCAGACCAGTTATTACAGACTTTGAAAAAACATCATGTTCAGATGATTACTGCAAGTGATGCGCATCATCCAGAAGATGTAGGTCGTAATATAGCGGATGTCTGGGAAAAAACAATGAAGTAAGAGAAGATTGACAAATTTTTTTCATACAAACGGAAATATGATGATTGAGTTTGATAAGTATTCTTCTAGTTCACGTGATTTTGTAGAAATAAATGGAGAGAAATTTATAATGAAACACATAGGAAAGGAGAATAGCTTAACCAATTAAAGTCATCAGGTTTGATGAATGATGAAAAAGTACTTGATGCTACTTTGAAAATCATTGAAAAATATACAATTGTCAAACTCCTTAACAACGAAAGTGAAGACTGGGTCATCTTCACTTTTTTGATATATTTCTATCATAAAAGTACTTCAATAAAATATAAATATTGATAATTTTATACCTTAATTTGTATTGAATAGCTCAACAGAATTTAATAAATATATAATAAATTTAAAGGAAGGAGAGAAACTTATGAAGAAGATCTTGCTTGTATGTAATGCTGGTATGTCAACAAGTATGCTTGTATTGAAGATGGAAAAGGCAGCACAAGATAAAGGCATTGAAATGGAAGTGAAGGCTCTCCCAGTAACAGATGCAGAAAAAGAACTCAATGACTGGGATGTCATTATGTTAGGTCCACAAGTTCGTCATATGGAAAAGAGATTAAGAGAATTAACATCTACACCAATTGAAGTCATCAATATGCGTGATTATGGTATGATGAACGGTGAAAAGGTATTAGATGCTGCTTTGAAAATCCTCGGATAATATTTGATAATTGTATTACTCCTTAATGTAAAAAGTGAAGATGGGTTCATCTTCACTTTTTGTTTTTCTCCAGTTTTTCTAAATGTTTCTGATGGAGCTCTTTATAATGATTAAAAGCATGAGGATTTAATTCCTGTAGCTTCTTTTCATATTTACTACGGTACTGTTTTAATACACGTAATGTTTCAGGATTCATGTCATGTAACTTTTCTTCAATACGATCACGATATTGTTCGAGTCGTTCTTCTACATACTGTTCATTTTCATGAATCTTTTCCATGATTTCTGGAATATGCATTTCTAGTCTTGATAAGAATTCATCCGCTTCAATTAAACCTAGTTCACCAAAGCCTGTATGATTTTCAATATCTTTTAATAGTTCAGGAGATAAGTCAGTTTTAGAATGAATCTTATCCAACATTTCCTGAGTCATCTTCTGTTTATACTTTTCAGCCTCATTTCCAAAGGCCCATTCTAATTCAGGCTGTATAAATGAGATATGAGATGTTTTTAAATCTTCTAATGGATAAGGAGGGACAAGCCCACAATCTAATAATGCCTGCTGCATTGTACGTCTTACATGACCACTTGTAATTATATCTATACCACCATTTTCTCTTAATGCTTGATTAAGATGATCCATATGACGTGTTAGATAGAAATCTATATTTCTTTTCTGTAGATCATTATAGAAGATAATCAAACGATCAATAGCAGTAAAATCAATATTACTAATACCAGAAGCATCTACAATAACTTGCTCAGTATCTTCTTTAATCGCTTTTTCTATATCTTCCTGGAACTTATCAATATTCGCAAAAAATAGATTTCCTGGGAAACGATAAATAATAGTATGTCTAATTGGTCTTGCATTCGCATTCTTCTCTAGGTTAAAGAAACCTGTCTGTCCGGGAATAACACCTAAGAAATGGGCTGGGGGAGTGACTGCTTTAATAACTACAGCGAGGAATGATAAGACAATACCGATCACTACACCATAAATAGTTCCAAAGATGAGTACTCCACAACATGCTGCCATAAAGATATAAAATTCATTTCTACTTTCTTTAAATAAACGTTTACCTAACGCAAAGTGACAGGCACCAAGTAAGGCGGTAATAACGATAGCAGTTAAAATAGGAACAGGAAGATATTCAATAAATCCTGTACCAAATAATAGAAGAAGTGCCATAGTTGCAGCAGCTGATAAGCTCATCACCTGAGTTTTACATCCATACTGTCTTGCAAGTCCAGTTCTAGAAACAGAACCATTCGTTGGACAGCATCCTACAAGTGAAGTAGCCAGTTCAGCCATACCATAGGCAAATATTTCTTTATTTCCATCTAATTTGTAGCCATCTTTCATTGCATTACCCTGTGCAGATAATAAAGTCTGTGCAAGTACAACTATCGCAATAGATAATGTAGTAAAGAATAAAGCAGAAATATCTACATGGGCAATAGAAGGAATCACAAGCTTTGGTAAACCTGGATCAACATGAGGCAATAGTTTTACTCCATATTTTTCTAAAGGGAATATGGCAGTCAATAAAGCCCCTATAAACATCATAAGAATAGGCATAGGAATCTTCTTATTTATTCTCTTTACAACAAGAATAATGACAAGGGTACTCATACCTAATACAAAAGATAAACCATTAAAGAGTGGTAATTCTTTAATAATATGATTGACTAATTCGAATATTTCACCTGTTCCTGTTGTCCCACCAAAGAGTTTAGGAACAAGCATCATAATAATAGATAAACAGATACCTGTTACGAATCCACCCATGACAGGTGTAGAAATATACTTAACTGCACGTCCTGCTTTAATGATTGAAAAGAAGATCAACCATAAAGCAACCATGAGTGCAATAACAGGGACCGCCTGCATTGCTTCTTTAGTTCCCGCAGTAATACCAAGAGTAGCCAATGCACTTCCAGTAAGAGCTGCAGGAGCTGCATCTACACCAAATACAAAATCATGACTCGTAGTAAATAAACTAAATACGAGAATAGGAACTAAAGAACCATATAAACCATAGACCATTGGTAGACCTGCTACCTGGGCATAACCCATGGATATAGGAATAGATATAAAAGCAACAATAATACCTGCAAAAATATCATTCATTGTCGCATTCTTAAATTTCTTCATAAGCCACCTCTTTCTTAATTCTAATTATAATGATTTATTAAGATGAGTCTATCTCTATCAAAATACGCCTATATTGTATACAATCTAGAATAATTATCAAATTATTTGTATATTTTGATAATATCAGTGGACAAATTTGTATTTATCTAATATAATGCATATAAATTAACAAGGAGGAAATCGAAAATGACAGATAAGAGGGTTTATAATTTTTCTGCAGGACCATCTCAGTTACCTGTAGAGGTATTAAAGGAAGCAGCAGATCAGATGCTGAATTATAAAGGCTCAGGCATGAGCGTAATGGAGATGAGTCATCGTTCCTCAACATACCAAAAGATTTTTGATGATACAAAAGCAACTTTAAAGAAAGTTTTAAATATTCCAGATAACTATAAGATTTTATTATTACAAGGTGGGGCAACACAGGAATTCACAAACATTGCCTTAAACCTTATGGTAAATGGTAAATCAGATTATATCGTTACAGGAAGCTTCTCTGGCAAAGCTGCAAAAGAAGCGGCTAAGTTTGGGGATGTTCATATTGCCTATAACGGTAAGGAAAACGATTTTACAGAAATTCCTACACAGGATCAGCTAGATATTCGTGAAGGTGTTGATTATGTACATCTTTGTAACAACAACACTATCTATGGTACAGAGTGGAACTATGTGCCAGATACAAAGGGCGCACCACTTGTAGTAGATATGTCTTCAGATATCTTATCAAGACCTGTAGATGTTTCTAAATATGGTGTTATTTATGCCGGTGCACAAAAGAATATGGGTATTGCCGGACTTGGTGTAGTTATTATTAGAGAAGATCTAGTAAAACCACATCCAGCTAATATTCCAGTTCTTTCAGAATTAGATACTATGTTAGAAAAGGATTCTATGTATAACACACCACCATGTTGGGCTATTTATATGTTAGGTCTCGTAGTGAAATGGATTGATGAACAGGGTGGACTAGAAGTAATGAAGGAAAAGAATGAAAAGAAAGCTAAACTTCTTTATGACTACTTAGATCAGTCTGACTTCTATAAACCACATGCAAAGAAAGATGCACGTTCTAATATGAATGTGACTTTCACAACACCATCTAAAGAATTAGATGCTGAATTTGTAAAGGAATCTATTGCAGCAGGTATGACAAACTTAAAAGGACATCGTAGTGTAGGTGGTATTAGAGCATCTATCTACAATGCAATGCCATATGAAGGTGTAGAATACTTAGTTAATTTCATGAAAGAATTCGAGGAGAAACATTAGTAATATGTATAAGATTAAAACTTTAAATAAGATTTCTGAACAGGGCTTAGAAATCTTTGATGATAATTATGAAGTCGGTGACGACTTAGAACATGAAGATGGGATCTTAGTCAGATCAGCTAAATTACATGACTATGATTTCCCAGCTGAATTAAAGGCTATCGCAAGAGCAGGTGCAGGTGTCAACAATATTCCTGTAGATACATGTACTGAAAAAGGAATCTGCGTATTTAATACACCAGGAGCTAATGCGAATGCGGTTAAAGAATTAGTATTATGCGCTTTAATCTTAAGTTCAAGACAGGTGATTCCTGGTATTGAATGGGTAAAGACATTACCAGCTGATGATTTTGGAAAGGCTGTAGAAAAAGGTAAGAGCCAGTTTGTTGGTCCTGAAATTGATGGTAAGAAGCTTGGTGTTATTGGTTTAGGGGCAATTGGTGTGAATGTAGCCAATGCAGCTGTTAAATTAGGTATGGAAGTTTATGGTTATGATCCATTTATCAGTGTCAATGCAGCATGGAAACTATCTAAATGGGTTCATAAAGCAGCTACTGTAGAAGAATTATTCAAGGAATGTGACTATATTACTATCCATGTACCAGCAACTCCTGATACAAAGAACATGATCAATAAGAAGTCACTTGCAATGATGAAAGACGGTGTACGTATCTTGAACTTTGCACGTGATACATTAGTAAATACTGAAGATATCATTAAAGCATTAAAGTCAGGTAAAGTGGCACGTTATATTACAGACTTTGGTTCTAAAGAACTTGTAGAAACTGAAAATACAGTTGTAATGCCACACTTAGGTGCTTCTACTCCAGAATCAGAAGATAACTGTGCAACTATGGCTGTAAAAGAAATGATTGATTACTTAGAAAATGGTAATATCCAGAACTCTGTTAACTTACCTACAGTTGTAGAACCACGTACTACAACATATCGTGTATGTATTATTCATAAGAATATTCCTAACATGTTAGCGGTCTTTGCGAACGCATTTGCGAAAAAGAGCATGAACATTGAAAACATGGTTAATAAAGCACGTGGTGAATATGCATATACTGTCATTGATACAAATGATTTATCAGAAGATATCACTAAAGTGATTGAAAATCATGAAGGTGTTATTAAAGCTAGAATTATTGCGCAGATTGTTTTCTAAATCCTTCTTTTTGAATAGTCCATCTTAGTGATGGACTTTTTCTATTGAAAAATGTAAGATGGGAGTGCGAAGGGGTGATGGGATGAATAAATTAGTTGATGCTTTATCCTGGGTGGCTATGAGATGTACTCAGAATAAATACTTAAATGCGATTAAAAATGCATTCCAGAATTATATGCCAATATCTCTTACAGGTGCTGTTGGAATGCTTTGGACAAATGTATTAGTTAATGATCATGGGGGATTAGGTACTATTTTTCCACTTATTATGGATTTAAAAATTTTTAATCCAATCTTTGAAGCATTGAATTATGCAGCTATTTCATGTATCTCTATTGTAATTGTATTATTATTATCTAGTGAAATTGCCCAGGCAAATGGGGATCATGATATTTATCCCGTGATTGTCAGTTTTTTAAGCTGGCTGATTGTCACACCACATACAATAGATGGTTTACATATCAATCTGCTATTACACACAGATAGTGGTGCTATTGTACATACAAAACTATCTGCTTTTGTCCATATTCCGAATTATATAGGAATCACGCTTAAAAACTTTGCGACAGAGGGAATAAGTGTCACTTATACATATTCATCAGGACTCTTTACTGCAATGTTTGTCGCTATACTTGCGACAGAACTCTATCATTTATTAAGAAACTGCGATTGTCTCTTAATAAAGCTTCCTAGTCAGGTTTCTACAAATCAAGTATTATCATTCATGAATATCGTTCCTACGTTCTTGACATGCTTAATTATGAGTTCTATCTCTTATCTTTGTATCCTAAGCACAGGTCATACACTTAATACAAATATATATAATCTTATACAGCTTCCGTTACAGCTGATGGCAGGGGATAATTTAATTGCGGTTCTTGTTTTGTATCTTATTATCTCATTGTTCTGGATTGTTGGCTTCCATGGGAAGAACCTTATGTCGTCTGTCATTGAATCGTTTTATAGACCATTACTCTATATTAATATGGGAGCATTTAATGCGGGGTTAAGAGGAAAAGATATACCATATGTATTCAATTCATCGATGTTTCAGATGTTTGGAGATATTGGCGGTTCAGGATGTACATTAGGGCTTGTGATATATATACTTGTTTTTTCTCAAAGACATGATAATCGTCTAGTAGCAAATATTTCTTTATTCCCAAGTTTAGTGAATATCAACGAAACAGTGATCTTTGGTATGCCTATAGTACTTAATCCACTATTAGACATTCCATTTATTCTTGCACCACTTATCTCTCTTACAGTCGGATATTTCCTTATTCAAATAGGATTCTGCCCACGTGTGATTATGGAGGTACCTTGGGTTATGCCACCTGTATTACATGGCTTCTTAGTTACGGGAGGGAATATCTATGGTGCATTATCTCAATTATTATGTACCGGTCTTTCATTTCTCGTATATGCACCTTTTATATTCATATATGAGAAGAAACAGAGGAAAGAAGAATATATCTATTAAAGTTACAAAAAGAGTGGATTTATGCATATAAATTCGCTTTTTTTGTAACAACTATACAATATCCTTAAGAATACTTGTTTAATCATTTTGTTAGATTATTATAAAGATGCAAAAAGAAAATAAATTTTTGCTTCCTAAATCGTCATGAGACGTCCAGCTCATGACATTTTTTTATTATTATCATTGATAAAATACCGATAAGATGATAATATATTATCATCTTAAGATTAAGGTCTTAAGATAGGAAAATCTAGTTATACATATCGTGGGGTGTAGGGACCTCATGATCTTGTGCAGATATATCTGCATCTCCTGTACATTCTTATTCGGGTGCGAGGATAAGAATGATCACTGCTCGTAAGAATATGCTAATAATTAAATCCCTTATTGAACATGGATATAAAGTGAGTAATTAATGAAACCCTCATACTTTTAACTCATTATAACTTTGATTTTCCTAGGAACGCTGATCCTTTTAATCATTAGGGCATTGATTGAAAAACAGCCACTGCATTCATATTTCATCCATATCAAGCCAAAAGAATATTTATGTAGTGCATGATCCTCCTTATGGAGGATTCTTTTTTTTACCAATTATTAATATACTCTTCACTCGATGATAACCATACTTATTATATAAGGTGCTATATTTGTGCACAGAGAGGAAGTTATATTAGAAGCAGCTGGCGGTATACTATGTGATTATCGTGGACATCTAATCACAAATTTAGTTGCAGGCAAAGAAAACATTGTTCACGATCTGATATCTCAATGTATTAATAAGTAGGGAGACCTACTTATTTTTTTGCATTAAAAAACCTGGAATTAAAATCCAGGTTAATCAATAGGTTCCTGATAGAACCTTCCTTTAACAGCACTTGTCTTGACTATATTAACGAAAGCCTGGTTATCAATACTTTTAATAATTTCATAAACATCATTTACTTCTGCAGCACTGACAACTGTATAAAGCATAACACGATCTTCGTGTGTATGAGATCCTTCACCAGTAAAACGAGTCATACCATGATGTGTCTTAACTAATAATTCTCTTTCTAATTCATCTGCTTTATTAGATATGATGAATAATGTCATCTGCTGATCAGATTTATGGAAAGTGTCTATTGCCTGAGTAGATACGAACTGGAAGACAATAGAATAAAGAGATGCTTCAAATCCAAATAACATTCCAGAAATTAATAATAGAATAATATTAAAACCTAGAATGATATTCCAAGAAGAAATATTCCACTTACGATGAATATAGACTGCAATAAAGTCTGTTCCACCAGAACTTGCTTTACCATATAAAGCAATAGAAATAGCCAAACCATTTAATAAACCACCAAATAAAGCAATGAGTAATGGATCAGTTGTCACCTTATAAGAAGGAATCAAATCAACTAAGAATGAGTTTAAAACAATCATTAATACACTATAACCAGTAAAACGTTTTGAAATAAGTTTAAAACCAATAACAGCTGGTATCGCATTTAATGAAATATTAAGCACAGAATAAGGAACAGTAATGTTAGCATACTTTAACATTATTCTCTGTATTAATAGAGTCATACCAGTAATACCACCAGGGACTAATTCACCAGCACGTACAAATGTCTTAATATTAAAGGCCATTAAACATGATGCAAGAATAACGCATGCGAATGATTTGAGGGCTTTTATTGATCTTTTTTGTTGTATTTCCTTTTCATATAACATAAATTTAACATTCACCTCCGAAATTTCGACCAAATTGTACTATTGTTTATACAACAAAACAACCGTAATTATGTAAAAAGTGAAAAAACACATTTACATAATCTTAAGATAATACATACACAAATATGATTTTTTTGTTAAGGAGAAAAATTTATGATGTAGGTGTCTTAAGAAGACGGGAGGAAAAAAGTAAATATGAAAAAAATATTAACGCTTGTACTTACATGTGTACTTGCATTCTCACTTGCTGGTTGTGGAGGATCTAAAGATTCTTCAACTGCTGGTTCAGGAGATCTATCAGGAAAGATCTCACTTGATGGTTCTACATCAATGGAAAAATTTGTAACTGCCTTAGGCGAATCTTTCAAAGAAAAGAATCCTAATGTTACAGTTGAATCTCAGTTCACAGGTTCATCTGCTGGTATTGCTTCAGTATTAAGTGGTAAGGCTGATATCGGTGATTCTTCAAGAGCATTAACTGATGAAGAAAAGAGCCAGGGTCTTGAAGAAAACATCGTTGCTATTGATGGTATCGCAGTTGCAGTTAACAAAAATAATACTGTTAAGAATGTAACTAAAGAACAGTTAACTAAGATCTATACTGGTGAAATCACTAACTGGAAAGAACTTGGTGGTAAAGACGAAAAGATCGTTGTTATTGGTAGAGAAGCTGCTTCTGGTACGAGAGGTGCATTTGAAGAATTATTAGAAGTAAAAGATAAATGTCAGTATGCACAGGAATTAGATAATACTGGTGCAGTTGTTGCGAAATGTGCTTCTATTGAAGGTGCTATTGGTTATGTATCACTAGACGCTGTTGATAAATCAATCAACACATTACAGTTAGACGGTGTTGATTGTACAGTTAAGAACATCAAAGCTGGTAAATATGGTTTACAGAGACCATTCGTAATGGCTACTAAAGGTAAAATTGAAAAGCAGTCTAAATTAGTTCAGGCATTATTCGATTACATTGATAGTGATGAAGGGCAGGCTATCATTAAAAAAGTAGGTTTAATCAGTGCTAAATAGCATTGTCGGTACCAATAAAAGTAGACAAGCATCAGAAAAGGCAGCCGCATTAATCGTTAGTGTATGTGCTGCTTTTTCAATAGTTGCAGTCGTCGCTATTACTGCCTACATGATCTATAGCGGCACACCTGCACTTGCTAAGGTTGGTATCGGAAATATCTTATTTAAAACAGAATGGGTTCCTTCTCAAGGAAAGTTCGGTATTCTTTACATTATCTTAACTTCTATTGTTGGTACTTTACTTGCAGTCTTAATTGCAATCCCTGTTGGTTTATTTACCGCAGCCGCATTAAGTGAAATGGTTACTGGTACTCCAAAGAAGATTATGAAAGCAGCTATTGAATTATTAGCTGGTATTCCATCCGTTGTTTATGGGTTACTTGGTATCTTGATCATCAACCCACAGATGTATAAGTTAGAAAAGTTTTTCTATCATACGTCTCATTCACATCAGTTTACTGGTGGGGCAAACCTCATTGCCGCAATTATTGTATTAGTGATCATGATTTTACCAACATTAATCAATGTATCAGAAACAGCTCTAGAAACTGTTCCAAATCATTTGAGATTAAGTTCTTATGCACTTGGTTCAACTAAGATTCAGACAATCTTTAAAGTAGTTATTCCAGCTGCTAAGAATGGAATCATGAGTGCCATTGTATTAGGTGTTGGACGTGCTATTGGTGAAGCAATGGCTATCTTACTTGTTGCTGGAAATGCAGTTAATTTACCAGCACCATTCAATTCAGTACGTTTCTTAACAACAGCAATCGTATCTGAAATGTCCTACTCAAGTGGTGTACATAGACAAGTATTATTTACAATCGGTTTAGTATTATTCATCTTCATTATGGTAATCAATATTGTTTTAATGAAGATTCTAAAGAAGGGTGAAGAAAATGGATAAAGCAGATTCTAAAGAAGTATCAGCTACGTCCCCGTTAAAGGAAGTGAACGCTGTGGATAGAACGTTATATCATAAAAAGAAAAGAATTGGAGACACTATACTACGTGGACTTATTTACCTATGTGCTGGTTTCTCTAGTATCTTAATTCTTGTCATTATTGGTTATGTATTCTCTAAAGCCATCCCACATTTCCATTTCAAGAATTTAATTGAACCAATGAGTCAGTTAATGAACCCTGAAGGTTTATTAGGTAACATCATCAATACTCTTTATATTGTCGTAGGTACATTATTATTTGCCTGCCCAATTGGTATTGGTGCTGCTATTTACTTAAATGAATATGCAAAGAATAAGAAGTTCGTTGCAGCTGTCTCATTTACAACAGAAGTATTATCAGGTATTCCATCTATTATCTTTGGACTATTTGGTATGATCTTCTTTGGTGAAATGTTAGGACTTGGTTATTCAGTCTTAAATGGCTGCTTTACATTAACTATTCTTATCTTGCCAATTATTATTAGAAACACTCAGGTTGCCTTAGAATCAGTTTCTTCTTCATATCGTGAAGCAGCATTAGGTATTGGTTCAACTAAGTGGTATATGATTCGTACTGTAATCCTTCCAAGTGCTATGCCTGGTATCTTAACAGGTGTGATTCTTGGTATGGGTCGTATTGTGGCTGAATCAGCTGCCTTATTATTTACAGCAGGTAGTGGTTACTTTATGCCAAGAGGATTCTTCACTCACTTAATGGAAAGTGGTGGAACACTTACTATCCAGCTTTATATGGCAATGAGTAACGCAGAATATGGACAAGCCTTTGTGATTGCGATGATTTTGATTATTCTTGTATTAATTATGAACTTTATCGCTAAATGGCTATCAAGTAAGTTTAATGTAGAAAAAGCAAAATAATGAGGTAAATATATATGAATAAAATGGAAATTAAGAATTTAAACTTATGGTATGGTGAAAAGCATGCCTTAAAGGATACAAGTCTAGATATCCCAGAACATAAGATCACAGCGTTCATCGGTCCTTCTGGATGTGGTAAATCTACATTCCTTAAAACATTAAACCGTATGCAGGATTATGTAAAAGGGGTAAAGATTACTGGTCAGGTGACACTGGATGGTGAAGACATCTTTGATCCTAGAGTAGATACAACTTTATTGAGAAAGAAAGTAGGTATGGTATTCCAGCAGCCAAATCCATTCCCAATGAGTATCTTTGATAACATTGCCTATGGACCTAGAATTCATGGTATTAAGAATCATGCTGAATTAGAAAAGATTGTGATTAGATCATTAAAGCAGGCTGCTTTATATGATGAAATTGCAGATCGTCTAGATACGAGTGCATTAGGTTTATCTGGTGGTCAGCAGCAGAGATTATGTATTGCGAGATGCTTAGCTGTTAACCCAGATGTTATCTTATTAGATGAACCTACAAGTGCCTTAGACCCAATCTCTACATCTAAGATTGAAGACTTATTAATGGATCTTAAAAAAGATTATACGATTGTGATTGTAACTCATAACATGCAGCAGGCTTCACGTATTGCAGACAATACAGCATTCTTCTTACAGGGTGAAATTATCGAAACTGGTGATACAGAAAAGATCTTCTCATTCCCTCAAGATAAGAGAACAGAAGATTATATCACTGGTAGATTCGGTTAATATTTCATAATCACAATCAATATATTATAATGAAGGGGTAAATATTATGAGAAGTCGTTTTGATAGAGAACTAGATACGCTTAATGTAGATCTTCAAAAGATGAGTGGTCTTGTAGAAAATGCGTTAGAAAATACTATTGCTGCATTTAAAAACAAGAACACTAAGCTTGCGAAAGAAGTTATGGAAAATGATCGTATGATCAATGATATGGAACGTTCTATTGAATCTATTTGTTTTAAGTTAATGTTAAGACAGCAGCCAGTGGCAAGAGATTTACGTATTGTAACTACTGCATTAAAGATTGTGACTGATCTAGAAAGAATTGGTGATCAGTGTTCTGATATTTGTGAAATTATCTTGGATTTATCTGGTGATCATATTTATAGAACAGTAGAACATATTCCAGAAATGTTAAAGACTGCAAAAGAAATGGTGCATAAGTCTATTGAAGCCTTTGTAGAAGGTGATGTAGATAAAGCCCATAACATTTCTAGAATGGATGATGATATTGATGCATTATTCTTAGATATTAAGAATGAAATCATCCAGATTATGAAAGAAAATAGTGAAAATGCAGATGATTGTTTAGATTACTTCATGATTGCTAAATATCTTGAAAGAATTGGTGATCATGCATCTAATATCTGTGAATGGTTAGACTTCATGGAAACAGGATCTATCAACCAGCAGCGTATTATTTAAGGGGGATATAACCAATGAGCGAACGTATATATGTAATAGAAGATGATGAGAATATTCAGGAGATTATCAAGTTGTCTCTAGAATCAAGTGGGTATCAAATTACCCTCTTTAATAATGCGATAGATGCAATTGTCGCAATTCATGAAGATACACCTGATCTTGCAATATTTGATGTCATGTTACCTGAATTAGACGGTATTTCAGCCATTAAACAGATTAGAAAGACTAATACTACTTTACCTATCTTAATTCTTTCTGCAAAGGATCGTGAAATAGATAAAGTAAGAGGTTTAGATTCAGGCTGTGATGATTATATGACGAAACCATTTGGAGTGCTGGAACTTGCTGCACGTGTTCGCTCATTACTTAGAAGAAGTCAGCATCATTCAAAGGTTATTAAGACAACATCTTTAGAAATTGATAAATCTAAGCATATTATTTTAAAGCAGGGTGAAAAACTTGAATTAACTCATAAAGAGTATCAGTTATTACTCTATTTAGTAGAAAATAAAGAACGTGTTGTAGAAAGAGAAGAACTTTTAAACAATATCTGGGGTTATGATTTTGTAGGCGAATCAAGAGCCTTAGATGTTCATATTCGTTCTTTAAGATCTAAACTAGGTGATGATGGACATCATTATATTAAGACAATCAGAAGTGTAGGTTATCGTTTTATTGAGGATGGTCAATAATGAGACAATCTATATTGAGATATTTTATCTCACTTTTATTAGTATCTCTATGTATCTGTAGTGCAACGAGTATATTTATTATTTCTGGTTCAATGAAAGAGGATTCTGAAAGAGAAATGATGTATTCTGTAAAACTTATAGAATATAATCTAGACTACTCCAAGGATCTCAATACACAGATAGAAACACTTAATCCACTTGCTTTCTCTGATGATACAAGAATATCTGTTATAGATGAAAAAGGTAAAGTTCTTGCAGATACATATAAGAATGACATCTCTTCTAATCATTTGAAAAGAGAAGAAGTGCAACAGGCACTTCATTCTTCAAATCATGAAGGGTATGCAATGAGACGTTCTGAGACAACCAATCAGCCACTTCTCTATGCTGCATATTATAAAGATAACCACATTATAAGATTGTCCATCCCTTATTCAGGGGTATGGGGTTATTTCCCTGAACTTGCTCCTGCATTTTCAATTTCTATACTGATCAGTATATTATTTTCATACATAGTTGCACGTAAACTCTCTAAGAGAGTCACAAAGCCTTTGACAGAAATCAGTGAGTCTCTTAATAACATGACAGAAGACTATCGTTTTGAACTTCCAACAACAGATTATGAAGAATTCACACCTATTATTGATACAATAGAAAATCTTTCTCATCGATTAAGAAAATCTATGAGAGAAACAAGATTTGAACAAGATAAGATCAATGCGATATTAAGAAAGATGGAGGAAGGCTTTATCTTACTTGATGAGAATGGCATGATCTTAAGTGTCAATGATAGTGCTATAAAGATTCTAGGACCTTTAAAAGAAAAGGACAACTTAATAGATCATATTACTTATCCTAATCTTATAAATGCGTTAAATAGCGCACCTAAGAAACAGCGTATAGAATTAAAGATTCATGATTTTGATTACCAATGTGCAATCTCCCGCCTTCCATTTGGTACAGCACTCTTCTTTGTGGATATTACTGCAATGAAGAACTCACAGAAGATGAGAGAAGAATTCTTCTCTAGTGTATCTCATGAATTAAAAACACCTATTACAGCTATTAGAGGTTATAGTGAATTATTATCACAAGGATTCATCAATGATGAAAATCAGAAGAAGATGATGCTTTCTAAGATTCAAACAGAAGTGACTAATATGTCTTCTTTGATTAATGATATCTTGATGTTATCTAGATTAGATAGTGATGATCTCATTGTAGAAAAGGTTCCTGTAAAAATGCAGGCATTAATGAAGGATATATCAGAAGATTATGAAGGTTTATTATTGAAATATAATGTAGAGCTTCATACAGATGTAGAACCTATTACTTATATTGGAAATGGATCTCAAATAGAAACATTGATTTCTAATCTTGTAAGTAACGCTATTAAGTACAACAAAGAAGATGGTCATGTATATGTTCATATTTATAGTAAGAAAGATAACATGATCATTGAAGTCAAGGATACAGGTATTGGTATACCTCTTGCAGACCAAGGCCGTGTATTTGAAAGATTCTACCGTGTTGATAAGGGACGTAGTAGAATCAAAGGTGGTACAGGTTTAGGTCTTGCCATCGTTAAGCATATTGTTTCTTATAATAAAGGAACAGTGAAATTACATAGTCAATTAGGAGAGGGTACTTGTATTACGATTACTCTTCCTAACAAATCATAAGCTGTCATCGTACAGCTTTTTTAATTATTTTTTCTAGACACCTATTAATAGGCGTTCTCCAGCGCTTACTCAATACATCTTTTGATGGATAGTACTACAATATATATATCCAAGGAAGGGGATGTTGATATGATTTTATTTCTATTATTCTTAGTTTTACTTGTACTAGGCATTGTGTATTTCCTTAAATCAAAGAAAAACAATGAACCAAATGATAAGGCGAAAAAGACATTACTGGCTTCACTTGTTTTCTTTGTATTGTTTGTGATTCGCTGTGTATCAGTGGATGCATTTATGATGCTTGGCTTTATCGCTTTTGTATTAGGCATCGGTTATCTTGTATATTGCTTGTTTAAGAAACAGCCTAAGAAAAAAGCATTATGTATGATTCTTGCAGGTTTCTTGGTTTTTGCATATGCAGGTAGTATCAGTGATCCAGAACCAATTGAATCTTCACCTGAAGTATCTACTACAAAAGAAGTTAAGAAGAAAAAGAAAGTAGAAGTTGTTGATTTGAGTCAAACAGATGCACAGGCTTGGTGTGATCAAAATGGATTCCAGTTAAGTAAAGAAGAAGATTTTTCTGATAGTATTGCACAGGGAGGATTCATTAGTCAATCACCTCAGGCAGGTACACAATTAGAAAAGGGAAGTACTGTCACTGTTCATTATTCAAAGGGTAAAGAACCTACTATGGAAGATAAGAATGCGCTCGCAAAAGCAGAATCTTACTCATCTATGATGCATATGTCTAAGGCGGCTATCTATGATCAGTTGACTTCATCTTATGGGGAAGGTTTTCCTGCAGAATCAGCACAGTATGCAGTGGATCATTTAGTAGCTGATTATAAGGCAAATGCATTAGAAAAAGCTAAGGATTATCAGACAAGTATGAATATGTCTCGTTCAGCTATCTATGAACAGTTAACTTCAAGCTATGGAGAAAGATTCACTGCTGAAGAAGCACAATATGCAGTTGATCACCTACCACAGTAACTCTTTTAATAAAAGTATGAATGAAGCACAAATAAGTGCTTCATTTTTTGAAAATACACAGTTATTCCATAATAAATATGTATAATGCTTACAGGTGATAAAGCATGAAGATACTCTGGTTAATCGCACTTTTGTTGACAAGTGGATGTTCAACACGTGCCAATTCAAATTATATAGCACAGGAAGTAAGAACATTCTATTCAGGTATGTTGAATGGAGAAGAGATTTCTATTACATGTGAAGATAGAGATTATAAGACAGCTTTCTTTAAAGAAATGAATAAGAACCTACATAAGAAGGAATTTAGGGATATTGATTCTTATGTAGTAAATAAGAATTTAGATATTGCTTATACAATGAAGAAGGATAATAAGATTATGCGTTGTTATCATGGAAATATGAAGACAGGAGAGAATGCTTCTCTTAAGTATTTTCTTACTATTTCAGTTCCTAATAATGATTTAAATAGTCCACGTGTAGAAAAGTCTACATTTACTTTTTCAGATAAGCGAAAGGTTGCGATAAGTATAGATGTAAACCAGGATAATCATTATTGTTATGCTGTAGTGAAGGATACAAAAACTGAGAAAACTTATAAAGAATTTAAATATCGTTTTGACTCACAAGTCTAGAGTAAAATCTAGGCTTTTTGTGTATAATATATATAAGAGCGAAAGGAGGAAACTATAAGTAACTGAATATATCGACCATTGTGTTTGAATGTGTTTAAATATGCACATAAAGGGAGTTTTAAAATGAATATATTAAATATCACAAATTTTAAACCAACGGATTTTATTGACTTTTAGGCGTATCTGTTAAGATATTATAACGTTGAGATAGAGAAGGAACTTTGAAGGCAAACCGAACCCAAACAAATAGGCATTATTATACTTATAATCATCATTTACTAGATCAAGTTGCATTTTTAAGATATTTTTGTAATGCGAAAGAACTATTGTAGACCAGTGTATTGGAGATTATGGAAACCGCGTAACGATTTATTAGATGAAGTAATGGAACAAAAAATCAAAACCATAATTTGAATACCCTCAGACCACAGGTTAGTGAAAAAGAATATTTTTTAACGCCTAATTAACGGTGTTCATGAAGCTGAATTTGATGCATAAATTTTCCATCTATTCTATAATTAGATTAGAAATCAGATGGAGTACTCATGCAGGATATTATTTCAATATTCCATGTGTTCTCATGCAGGCTGTATGGGCTTCGTAAGTATAAAAAACAGATAGAAAGGGATGAGGACATTGCTGAAGAGCTTCAAAACGGAAATAAATCCGACAGAGGAGCAGAAAGTCAAGATTCGTAAAACAATAGGTACTTGCAGATTTATCTATAACTTTTATCTTGCTCATAATAAGGAGCTTCATGAAAGTGGCAAAAAGTTTATGAGCAGCAGTCAATTTAGAGTATGGCTCAACAATGAGTTTCTTCCGAGCCATCCAGAATATTCCTGGATCAAGGAAGCTTATTCAAAATCGGTAACACAGGCAGTAAATAACGGACAGATCGCATTTGAAAAATTCTTTAATCACAAGAGCGCCTTTCCAAAATTTAAGAAGAAAGGCAAATCTAATGTGAAAATGTACTTTGTAAGGAATAATCCAAAAGATTGCCTCTGTGAAAGACACAGAATCAAGATTCCGTCACTTGGCTGGGTCCGCATCAAAGAAAAAGGATATATTCCCACAACAAAAGATGAATATGTAATCAAGAGCGGTCATGTCTCAATAAAGGCTGATAGATACTATGTTTCAGTTCTTATAGAAATCCCAGATAAAAGGATAGTCAGTAATTCTAGTGAAGGAATCGGCATTGACCTTGGATTAAAGGATTTTGCGATTGTTTCTAATGGCAAGACTTATAAGAA
>NZ_QTUM01000079.1:1134-7987 GCF_003435615.1 Catenibacterium sp. AM22-6LB | reverse complement strand
TGCGACAGGGGTGGTGCATAGGTCTGCGACTGCTAGTGCAATTACGAGCGAATAATCAATGTTGCAGGAAGTCTTGTTTGGATGTATTGATTAATATTTTTAAAATCATTATCCATAGCATAACAAAGAAGTGATAATCCATTATCAAAAATAGGTGCACATCCCACAATTTTATTAGATTTATTATCAATTAAAAAACCAAAGTTACCAAAATGACGATCTTCATTTAAAATAACTGCATCAAAAACAAGCATATCTAATAATTCTTGATAATAGCTTTCACCTAGCTTTTTATAATAATCAATAACTGACTCTATTCCACCTGTTTTTATAATTCTTCCAACTGGAATATAAGATACATTTTCATTTGTAAAAAGTAAACATGTTGAGCAAAGCTTTCCTTTCCATTTAGAAAGTCCATAATCTACATAATGTAAATCCATTGTTTTGGCAATTTGTGAAGCATAATATTCACTATAAGGTTCTAAGCCACTATTCGCAAATCCTTCTGTTCCTGATTTATAAAGAAGAATATTATTTTTTATTCTTCTCCATGATTTTGCAAGCATCCCATTTGTTGTAAATTCAGGCGATGATCTAAATGAAGTTCTTGTATAACTTCCATGTCCTGTAAAAGCAATGGAAGCAATATTTGTATTAAAAGAATTATGATAAAGATTTTTATCTTTAAATAAGTCTTTACAATTTTCTTGTACAACCCAATAACTATCATTCAATGATAAGCCTTGACATATATCAATAATACCTTTTGTATCTTTTTCATTTAATCCTAATCGAGATAAAAAATTAGAAACATAGGCTCTATTTCTAGGAATCGTCCTTTTTTGAAGCCATTTTTTTAATCCTTCATTGCTCAATTCTAAGTCTAATGGTAAAAGATATTGTAAATTTTGATTAACAGTATTAATAAAAACTTCTAATCCATCATTTGTATTTTTCATAGAAAAATACAATAAATCATTATCATACTGTTTTAAAATATAATTCACGAAAAACACATCCTTTCAAAAAATAATTATCTAATAATTTTCATCAAACATAAATAATCTGTAATCTTTACTTTTATTACATCCATTTTACCTCATCTTTAAAGTAAAAAATAGCGATTTTTAGGTAGTGACACCCACATAAATCGCTATTTCTTGATTATTTAAAATATCTTAAAAAATGTTGATTTCATCAGTTTTTTTTGATGACATCCATTTTAACTCTTAATTTTGGTGGAGGCGGGGGGAATCGAACCCCCGTCCAAAAGCCGTTCCATATCAGGTGTCTACAGTTTATCTTATTGAATCAATTTAAGTATGTTACGATCAATAAGCAATCTTTCGCATACCGATTTCTAATTGATTTTCATGAATATAGTCAGAACATCCTATATCCCTTATCTTACAGGTTATGTTACAGACTCTAAAGGTGTAAGCGCAGATAGGTCTGCATTCGCAAGTCTATGTCGACTATTAAGCGAAAGCGTAATTTGTTCTGTTTCCAGATATTTGTTTGTGCATGTAACGTTTGCCAACGACTGCTGCCTGATTCAAACTGACCCCTGTCGAATCCAAGACGCCCCCATTAATAAGCGCGTTTGAGAGCTTTCTCAATATCGCGCTTAGCATCTTTTTCTTTTAAATCATTACGCTTGTCATAAAGCTTCTTACCTTTTGCAAGAGCAATTTCTAGCTTTGCTTTTGAGGTATTGAAGTAAAGCTTTGTAGGAACGATTGTTAAACCATCCTCACGAACCTTCTTCTCTAGTTTACTAATTTCTTTCTTATGAAGCAATAGTTTTCTAATACGTCTAGGTTCATGATTAAAGATATTTCCATTTTCATAAGGGGCAATATACATATTCTCAATAAAAGCTTCATGGTCTTTAATTCTTACAAAACAGTCCTTAAGGTTAGCACTGCCTTTGCGAATAGACTTGATTTCAGTACCTTTTAATTCAATACCTGCTTCAAAAGTTTCTAGGATAAAATAATCATGATATGCTTTTTTGTTATTTGAGATGATTTTCATATATATTACCTTCTTGTACGGAATTTTCTTTTCTTCTTTCTATGACTTCCAGCTTTTACAAGCTCGAAGTCAATTGTCTTTTCTAGCTTATTTGCTTCAATCACTCTGACTTTTACTGGATCACTCATCTTGAACATACGTCCTGTATGTTCACCGATAAGAATAAGATTCTTTTCATCATAAGCATAATAATCATCTGTTAAGGAAGTCATATGAACAAGACCTTCGATGGTATTAGGAAGTGATACAAAGAATCCAAAACTTGTAATAGAAGAAATATAACCATCAAATACCTCACCAACATGATGAGACATAAATTCAGCTTTCTTCATATCTTCTACTTCACGTTCAATATCAATCGCAATTCTTTCACGATTAGAAGACTGTTCAGCAAGTACTGGAATCATTTCTTCAAACTCATTCATTCTAGAATAATCATTCTTAAATAAGTAAGTTCTAATCAAACGATGTACCAATAAGTCTGGATAACGTCTGATAGGTGATGTGAAGTGTGTATAGAATTCATCTGCAAGACCGAAGTGTCCAAGACATTGTGCATCATAACGTGCTTTCTGCATTGATCTTAATAATAATGTAGAAATAATATCATGCTCAGGTGTTCCCTTAGATTCTTCAATCATACGTGCTAATTCATGAGGGTTGATCTTTTCAAGAGACCCATGAATAGTATAACCCAAAGGCTTCGCAATGGAAACAAATTGTTGTAACTTCTCTTTCTTAGGATACTCATGTATACGATAGATAAAAGGTACATCCATCCATTTAAAGTGTTCAGCCACTGTTTCATTAGCACATAACATGAACTCTTCAATAATATGATCACTCTCACCACGATTTCTTAAGACAACATCTACAGCACGTCCTTTATCATCTACAAGAACCTTTGCTTCATCTACATCAAAGTCAATCGCACCACGACGATCTCTCTTCTTTCTTAAGATAGCAGCTAATTCTTTCATATTAAAGAATAACTCAACAGCATCACTGTATTTCTTCTTTAATCCTTTATGACCTGCAAGAATCGCATTCACATTATTGTATGTCATACGATGAGAACTTCTAATAACAGTAGGATAGATATTATGATCTACAACCTGCCCTTTATCATTGATCTCCATAATACAGCTGATTGCATAACGATCCACACCTTCATTAAGTGAACAGATACCATTAGATAACTTATGAGGCAGCATAGGAATCACTCTATCTATAAGATAAATAGAAGTTCCTCTTCTAATCGCTTCCTTATTTAATTCAGTTCCTTCATTCACATAGAATGAAACATCCGCAATATGAACACCTAACTGATAATTCCCATTATCTAATTTCTTTAAAGAAATCGCATCATCCAAATCCTTGGCATCATCACCATCAATAGTTACAATCTGCCAATCTCTAATATCTAAACGATTAGGAATATCACTTGGATCAATAGACTGAGGAATAGACTCAATCTCATCATAGACTGCCTGTGGAAAATCAATATCTACATCATACTTATTCACAACAGATAAGATATCAACACCAGGATCATTCTTATGACCAATAATCTTAACAATATCACCCTTTAAATAAGGCTCGTACTTCTTAATCTCTACGACAACCTTATGTCCAGGCATAGCTCCATGTGCATGGGCTTCATCTACATAAATCCAATCAGTAAACTTAGGATCATCAGGCATGATGATGAGTTCTCTTCTACCTTTTCTGACTAATCCAACAAGTCGAGTCATACCACGTTTAATGATCTTTACAACACGTCCTTCAGGTTTCCCTCTATAGACAGTTGTTTCAATCATAACCTCATCCTGATCAAAAGCACCATTGAGGTTCTTACTATTAATATAGTATTCAGTCTCTTCATCAACTTTTACAAAACCAAATCCCTTTTTATTTAAACTCAAAACACCTTTTAAATAATGGAAATCATCAATCAAATGATAGTTATTCTGATTATCTCTAATCACTTCACCATCTTCTTCTAATCTATTCATAAGCTTTACAAATGCGATATATTCTTCAGTAGAATCATAATGTAGTGCACTTGCAAGAGCATCTATTCTTCTATCTTTTAAGTCTTTATTCTTTAATAATTCTAAAACATCTTCTTTCATATATTCACCTCCAACAAAAGAAAAGAGGCACTCATAAGTGCCCCTTTATTATTATCCTGCCATTTTAATAAGAATTGCGATAACAAAGAATGCAATACCTAGTCCCACAGTAATACGTGTAAGAACTAAATCCACACCTCTTTCTTTTTGCTGTGCAAAAAGATTAGAGCTCTGACCAGTTAATGCATTAACAATACCATCAGTTTTTCCCGTTTGTAAAAGACACACAATAATTAGGGCTATAGAAACAATGATCAAAAGTACTTCTAACATTTTTCCTGCCTCCTTCTCTTTTAGACTTTTTCTACATTAGCGAATAAATAATATCATAAAAATATATCGATTACAACACCTTTATTTGTTCGCACCATTGTTGTAATCAAGGGATACAATACTAAAACGGTTATTCTTTTCTATAAGTGTTACTTTAATATTAATTGTTTGATAGTTGTAATAGAAATTCTTTTTATTAAATGTAATTTCTAATCCAACATCCGTATATTCATAATCCTCTAAACCACTTAATGTGACATCGGATGCTCTTGTATAGTTTACTTCATATGTTGTGACTTCATCAAGATTTGTTTTATTCGCAATCATATCATTCACATTTGCATAATAGCTAGACTTCGCAAACTCTTCAAAGTTATCTAAACGATCATTATAGAAATACTGCGCACCACCAATCTCATCTTTTTTCTTATTAGAAATAGTAAAGAAATCAATCGCAAATAATGCAGCAACATTCTGACATGTATTTCTCTTAGTATGAGATGCATTAATATCTTCATGTACTGATTTCATTAAAGAAGTAGGATGATTTGGCATCTCATAAGTAATGACTGGAGTATTTACTACTGGCTTCTTATCATTATGATTATGATAAACAAGGACGCCACTTACTGCAATCACAGCACATAAGAACCCAATAAGAATATATTTCACATGATGTCTTTCTGCTATCATTAAATATGTCTTAGATTCTTTGATCTTTGGTAAATCATCTCTTTTTAAGAATATATTGAGAATTGTAAGAACTGGTTTATATTTACGTGAAATCATATTGGTATATTCCACGAATATCTCAAATACAAGGAGTAATAATGCGAATAATAGAATTGATGCAGTCACACTATATATATGGATAAATGAACAGATAGAGAATAATGCAGTCGCAATATATAGAATAAGAACACTCTTAGTTTGACCTAGTTCTAGAGAGAACATCAATTTATGATGTAAATGTCCTTTATCTGCTTCATCAAAGCGCTGATGATGTACTTTACGTCTAATAATCGCAATGAGTGTATCCATAATAGGTACTGCGAGTACGACAATAGGTGCCCCTAAAGTAAAGAATGTAGAGGTCTTAAAACCAAAACCTAATAAAGAAATCACAGATAACATGAAGCCAATAAATAAAGCCCCACAGTCACCCATGAATATTTTTGCGGGATGGAAGTTAAATACTAAAAATCCTCCAATGGATCCTGCAAGTAAGAGTGTTAATGAAGTGATATCTGTACGTCCATAATGTATAGAGATGAGTCCTGTAGTGATCAATACAATCATGGATATACCACCACATAAACCATCTAATCCATCAATAAGGTTTACTGCATTGGTAATACCTACAATCCATCCTAGAGTGACTATTAAGGCAATAGAATAAGAAAGAATAGTAGGAATATAAGGAATAGTAAATCCTTTTAAAGATATACCACCATAAAATATGACTATAAGTGCTGCAGCGACCTGTCCAAGAACCTTCATCTTTGGAGGAAGGTCATGAATATCATCATATAAGCCAAACAAGAAAACAATCAAACCACCTATTAATATAGAGTTGATCTGATTATCTGTTTTAAGGAATACCATTGCCCCTATAAGGAATGCCACATAGATGGCATATCCACCTGTACGAGGAATAATACCATGATGTACAGTTCTATTATTAGTATGGGCTATTATACCCATTTCTTTTGTGATTTTACCGATAAAAGGGGTTAGGATGACCGATATAATGAATGTCACACAGAACGCTAATATATTATTGAGTGTCATAGAAGCCTCCTTATTATGCTCATTATATATCAAATAGAAAGCATGTGCAAAATAATGAAATCTAACGCAAACTAAATCAACTATTGTATAATATAGACAATATGAAATGACGAGGAGGAAACAAAAAAAGTAACTCTCCTTAATTGTTCAATCGTGGATTTACCATTATACTTTGAGTAGAAACAAAAATTCATAGTATTGTGGGATTACCGCAAACAAATAAGGAGGGTTACCTATGAATAGAATAATAAAAATCGGGATGGATGTCCATACTACAAACTACACTTTATGCATTTTTGAGCCATCTTTTGAACATGATGGTACAGTTCACTGCATTACACAAGTAAAACCTGAAGTAAAAAACATCATTCATGTTATTGAAACTTTTAAAAAGAAGCATGAAAATGAAGAACTAAAAATTGTATGTGGCTATGAAGCAGGATGTCTTGGATATTCTTTATATCACGAATTAAAAGAAAAAGGAATTGAATGTGTTATCCTGGCTCCAACAACCATGAAAACTGAAAAAGGTGGAAGAAAACTTAAGAATGACTATCGTGATGCCAAGATGATTGCGGAATGTTTGGCTTATGGAGGATATTCTGCCGTACATG
>NZ_QTUM01000079.1:531-1124 GCF_003435615.1 Catenibacterium sp. AM22-6LB | reverse complement strand
GAATTAAAAGAAAAAGGAATTGAATGTGTTATCCTGGCTCCAACAACCATGAAAACTGAAAAAGGTGGAAGAAAACTTAAGAATGACTATCGTGATGCCAAGATGATTGCGGAATGTTTGGCTTATGGAGGATATTCTGCCGTACATGTTCCTACTGAACTTGATAATTCAGTAAAAGAATTCATTCGTATGAGAGATGATATAAAAGAAAACCTGAAAAGTATCAAACAACAAATAATTGCGTTTTTAACACGCAATGGTAAACAATTTGATGGAAAAAGTTTCTGGACAAGAAAACATATTGATTGGATAAATACAGTTTCTTTTAGTGAACCATTACTTCAAGATACCTTGAAAGAATATATGATTGAATATAACCATCTATGCGATCGTGTAGAGACTTTAGATAAACAAATTGAAGAAATATCAGTAAAAGAGGAATATGTAGAAAAAGTGCAGCAGCTGCAATGTTTGATTGGGATTAAAACACATACTGCACTATCTTTAATCGTGGAAACAAGTGATTTCAATCGCTTTAAAAAAGGAAACATGTATTCGGCATATTTAGGCTTGATTCCTGGAGATGACTCATC
>NZ_QTUM01000079.1:0-521 GCF_003435615.1 Catenibacterium sp. AM22-6LB | reverse complement strand
GAATATAACCATCTATGCGATCGTGTAGAGACTTTAGATAAACAAATTGAAGAAATATCAGTAAAAGAGGAATATGTAGAAAAAGTGCAGCAGCTGCAATGTTTGATTGGGATTAAAACACATACTGCACTATCTTTAATCGTGGAAACAAGTGATTTCAATCGCTTTAAAAAAGGAAACATGTATTCGGCATATTTAGGCTTGATTCCTGGAGATGACTCATCAGGAGGTCAAGAAAATAAGCTTGGAATTACCAAAGCAGGGAATAGTCACTTAAGAAAATTACTGGTTGAAGCAGCACAAGGTTATACACGAGGAAAAGTAGGATTCAAATCAAAAGTTTTGAAATCAAGACAGGAAAAATGCAGCAGTGAAGTAGTAGCATATGCGGATAGAGCCAATGAAAGATTAAGAAGAAAATATTATCGAATGATCTTGAGAGGTAAAAGATATAACGTAGCTAAAACAGCTATTGCAAGAGAACTTGCATGCTTTGTATGGGGTATTATGACAGATCATAT
>NZ_QTUM01000078.1:0-8074 GCF_003435615.1 Catenibacterium sp. AM22-6LB | reverse complement strand
GCATGCCCCTTTATCCCAATTCCTTAATTCCAGTTTCATTTTACAATTGAGGTAAAATAAAAAAATTTTTGAGTATTCATTTTTTGCTTGCTTACAATCTTAATATCGTTTATACTACAACAGAAGGAGTGAGAATATGAACGCAAACACAATTATGACAACTTCAGTTTTCGCAAACGTGTTTCCTAAGGGTTCTTATTTTCATTTTTTAGATTTCTTATTTTAAGGACATATCATCTATTGGTGATATGTCTTTTTCATAATTGAGGAGGTTGACTATGAAAGCTTATTTAATTTTAGAAGACGGACATGTGTTTGAAGGGGAAAGCTTTGGATATGAAAAAGAAGTCATAAGCGAATTTGTCTTCAATACTTCAATGACTGGTTATGTAGAAGTGTTGACAGACCCATCTTATGCAGGTCAGAGTGTTGTAATGACTTACCCACTTATTGGTAACTATGGTGTATGTTTAGAAGATCAGGAATCTGAACACCCATATGTTGAAGGATTTGTAGTAAACGAATTATCACGTTTAGGATCTAACTTTAGAAAGAATGAAGATTTAAATGATTATTTAGTACGTAATCATATCCCAGGTATCCAGGGAATTGACACACGTGCACTTACTAAGTTACTTCGTAATGATGGTTGTATGAATGGTATGATCACTACTCATAAGTATGAAGTAAGCGAAGTCATCGACAAGATTAAAGCATTCAAGGTACAGGGTGTTGTAAAAGCATGTACATGTAAAGAAAAACATACTGTAGGTACAGGCAGAATGAAAGTTGCTTTATATGACTTTGGTGCTAAGCGCAATATTGCGAATGAATTAGCAAAGAGAAACTGTGAAGTAACAGTATTCCCAGCTACTACACCTGCTTCTGAAGTATTAGAAGGTAACTTTGATGGTATTATGTTAAGTAACGGTCCTGGTGACCCAGCTGAAGTAACTGATATTATCGCAGAAGTGAAGAAATTATCAGAAAGCGGTATGCCAATTTTCGCAATTTGTCTTGGACATCAGTTAATGGCGCTTGCTCATGGCTTCAAGACAGAAAAATTAAAATATGGACATCATGGTGCAAACCATCCAGTTAAGGATTTAGACACTAACCGTGTTTACATCTCTACACAGAACCATAACTATGTTATCAAGGATGATTCAATTGATCCTGCAGTGGCTAAGGCTTGGTTTAGAAATGTAAATGATGGCACTATTGAAGGTGTTGAATATTTAAACAAGAATATCAAAACTGTTCAGTTCCACCCAGAAGCAAATGCTGGACCTAGAGATACTGAATATTTATTTGATGAGTTTATTAAGATGATGGAGGGAAAGTAGAATGCCTAAGAATAAAGATATAAAAAAGGTTCTTGTTATTGGATCAGGACCAATTATTATTGGACAGGCAGCTGAATTCGACTATGCAGGTACTCAGGCTTGTCGTGCATTAAAAGAAGAAGGAATTGAAGTCGTTCTTATTAACTCTAACCCTGCAACAATCATGACTGATAAGGATATTGCAGATCATGTTTATATTGAACCTTTAACAGTTCCTGTTGTTAAAAACTTAATCTTAAAAGAAAAACCAGATTCAATCTTACCAACTCTTGGTGGTCAGAATGCCTTAAATATTGCTATGGCACTTGATGATGAAGGTTTCTTAGAAGCACATAACGTACGTACTATCGGTACTAATACAACTACAATCAAGCTTGCAGAAGACCGTCTTGAATTTAAGGAATTAATGGAAAGAATCCACGAACCAGTGGCTGCTTCAACAGTTGTTAACCATGTAGATGATGCATTAGAATTTGCTGAAAAGATTGGTTACCCAGTAGTAGTAAGACCAGCATATACACTTGGTGGTACTGGTGGAGGTATTGCTGAAACTCCTGAAGAATTACATGATATCTGTACTAATGGTTTAAGATTATCACGTGTATCTCAGTGCTTAATTGAAAGATGTATTGCCGGTTGGAAGGAAATCGAATACGAAGTAATGAGAGATGGCAATGGTAACTGTATTACAGTATGTAATATGGAAAACGTTGACCCAGTAGGTGTTCATACTGGTGACTCTATCGTAGTAGCTCCTTCTCAGACTTTAGGTGATAAAGAATATCAGATGTTAAGAAGCTCTGCTTTAAACATCATCACTGCATTAAATATCAAGGGTGGATGTAACGTACAGTTCGCATTAAACCCAAATTCTTTTGAATATTGTGTTATCGAAGTTAACCCACGTGTCAGTCGTTCTTCAGCTTTAGCTTCTAAAGCAACTGGTTACCCTATTGCGAAGTTAGCTGCTAAGATTGCATTAGGTTACTCACTTGATGAAATCGTGAACGCTGTAACAGGTAAGACATATGCTTCTTATGAACCAACATTAGACTATATCGTATGTAAGATTCCTAAATGGCCATTCGATAAGTTCTATGGTGCATCAAGAAAACTTGGTACACAGATGAAGGCAACTGGTGAAGTTATGGCAATCTGTAATAACTTCGAAGGTGCTTTAATGAAGGCATTACGTTCACTTGAACAGAATGTATTCTATTTATCAATTCCTGAAATGGAAGGTAAAGACACAGAATACTTAAGAACTAAATTAAAAGATGTAGATGACCAGAGAATCTTCGCAGTAGCTGAAGCATTAAGACAGGGCATCACTGAAGAAGAAATCCATAATATCACTAAGATTGATTCATGGTTTATTGATAAGATCAAACATCTTGTAGAAATCGAAAATAAATTAAAGACAGAAGAATTAACTCCAGAATTATTAAAGGCTGCTAAGAGAGTTGAATTCCCAGATAGAGTTATTGCAGACTTAACTGGTAAAGATAAGAATGAAATTCATGATTATCGTTTAGAAAACAATATCACTGCTGCATTCAAGACAGTTGATACTTGTGCTGCAGAATTTGATGCTGAAACTCCATATTTCTATTCAGTATATGGTGGAGAACATGAAATTAAACCAGATAACACTCGTAAGAAGGTTATGGTATTAGGTTCAGGACCAATCCGTATCGGACAGGGTATCGAATTCGACTACTGTTCAGTACATTGTGTATGGGCATTAAGAGCTGCTGGCTATGAAACAATCATCGTCAACAACAACCCAGAAACAGTTTCTACTGACTTCGATATCGCTGATAGATTATACTTCGAACCACTTACTCAGGAAGATGTTCAGAGCATTGTTGAACTTGAAAAACCAGATGGCGCAATCGTTCAGTTTGGTGGTCAGACAGCAATCAAGTTAACTCAGGACTTAATGGATATGGGAGTTCCTATCCTTGGTACTTCAGCTGATAGCGTAGATGCTGCAGAAGACAGAGAACGTTTTGATGAAGTGTTAGAAAAATGTAAAATCGATCGTCCTAGAGGGGCAACAGTATTTACTGTAGATGAAGCATTAGAAGTTGCAAATAAATTAGGTTACCCAGTACTTGTACGTCCATCATATGTATTAGGTGGTGCAGGTATGGAAATCGCCTTAAATGATGGTGATATCAAGAAGTTCATGAAGATCATCAACCGTCAGTTCCAGGAACATCCAATTCTTATCGATAAGTACTTATCAGGTAAGGAAGTAGAAGTAGATGCTGTATGTGATGAAAACGGCGTACTTATTCCTGGTGTTATGGAACACGTTGAAAGAGCTGGTGTTCACTCTGGTGATAGTATCTCAGTATATCCACCACAGAAGATCAAGCCTGAAATCAAGGCGGTTATCTGTGACTACACTCAGCGCTTAGCAAAAGCATTACACGTTATTGGATTAATCAACATCCAGTTCATCGTATATGAAGATGAAGTTTATGTAATCGAAGTAAACCCAAGATCTTCTCGTACAATTCCATATATCTCAAAGGTAACAGATATTCCAGTAGTAGATGTTGCAACTAAGGTTATCATGGGTCATTCAATCAAAGATCAGGGTTATGAATATGGCTTACAGCCAGAAAAAGAAACTGTTGCAGTTAAGATGCCAGTCTTCTCATTTGAAAAGATCAAGGGTGCTGAAATTTCACTTGGCCCAGAAATGAAATCTACAGGTGAAGTATTAGGTATCGCAAAGACATTTGATGAAGCAATCTATAAGGCATTCATTGGAACAGGTATCAACTTACCAAAGAAGAAGAATATCATCTGTACAATCAAGGACAGCTCTAAAGAAGAATTCTTACCAATCGCTAAGCAGTTCTATATGTTTGGATATGACCTTTATTCAACAGAAGGTACTTATAACTTCTTAAAGGAACATGATGTACCAGTTCATAGAGTTAACAGAATTGCGGAAAAGTCTAACACAATCTTTGACTTAATGTTAACTGATACTGTTGACTTAGTTATCGATATTCCTACAAGAAACGATAACTTAAAGGACGGTTTCTTAATCAGAAGATTTGCAGTTGAAGCAGGTATCCCTATCTATACATCATTAGATACAGCACAGGCATTAATCAACTGTCTAGAAAAGAGACATCAGGGTCCAACTTCATTAGTTGATATTACAAAATTAAAGTAAACACTTTAAGGCTATGATTTTGCATCATAGCCTTTTTTTCTATGTTTCATATGTTTTTGTTGATATAATTATGCATATACAAAGGAGGACGTAATTATGATTATTGCGGTAGTGGTGATTGTATTAATTGTTTTATATGCAATCGCAACATACAATGGACTTGTTAAGTCTAAAAATAAGTGCCTTGCTGCATGGGCACAGATTGATGTTCAATTAAAAAGACGTGCAGATATGATTCCTAATATTGTAGAAACTGTAAAAGGTTATGCAAAGCATGAAAAGGAAACAGTTGAAGGAGCTATTCGCGCAAGAAACAGTTATGTAACTGCTTCTACACCAGAAGAACAGCTTAAGAATGCTGGTGAATTAGAAAGATCATTAAGTCGTTTAATGATGCTTCAGGAAAGTTATCCTGATTTAAAGGCTAATACAAACTTCATGTCTTTACAGAATGATTTAAAGGAAACTGAAGATAAGATCAGTTATGCAAGACAGTTCTATAATGATGATGTTAAACAGTATGTGAATAAGTTAGAAATGTTCCCTTCTAATATCATTGCTTCAATGTTCCACTTTGAAAAGATGAACTTCTTTGAAGTGGATGAAGCATCTAAAGAAGTACCAAAGGTACAATTCTAATGAAACGCTTATTATCATTTCTTACAGTATTGTTGCTGTTAATGCCAACGGCAGTTGATGCATCAAGCACAAAAGTAAACAATATTGGCATTACCTGCCAAATTGATCAAAATGGTACAGCAACATTTGTAGAGAAATGGGATATGGATGTATCGGAAGGGACAGAAGGATACAAAATATTCAATGGTATGAATGATCAGCCGTTGACACTTATTGGTGTCACTGATGATCGTGGGGTAACATACAAAAATATCGGTACATGGGATTCTGATGTTTCTAGAGAATCTAAGATTAATAAATGTGGTCTGATTAAAGATGGTGGTCACTATGAGTTGTGCTTTGGTTTAGGTGATTATGGGACACGTTCTTATACAATGGTTTACCAGATTGAGCATTTTGTGAATCAGTATAAGGACCAGCAGGGTATTAACTATGCTTTTATTAGTGATATGTCATTAGATGTTGCAGATGTCACAATTCATGTGACAGGTATGACACCCTATAGTAAAGAGAATGCAAAAATCTGGGCATTTGGTTATTCAGGTAGTGTGCATTTTGATAATGGTGGTGTTACTTTAAAAACAGACTCTTTAGGCAGTAATAAGATGCAGTTATTAATGGGTCTTGAAAGTAATTCTTATACATCACCTAATAAACGTCATGCAAGTGAAAAGTTTGAAGATGTTGTGAAGGATGCAAAAGAAGGATCTAGTTATTCTGGTGGCATGTCAAAAGCAGCGAAGATTATGATCTTTATCTTCATCATCTTTGTGATTGTAATGGTTGTCGTTATTATAGCTGCTGCTATTGTATTCTCGGATTCAGGTGTTGTATTTGAGAATGGACGTACAATTAAAGGTAAAGAAGTAACTCCATTTAGAGAAATTCCATGTAATAAAGATATATTCTTGTTCTATTATCTAGCTAAAAAACTGGATATTATAGGTGTTGGTGAGAGTCGTGAAAACCTTGTATCTGGATTTATCTTGAAATGGGTACGTGATGGTATAATCACAATTAGAGAAAAGGAAAGCGGCGCAATCGTCAAGAAAAAGAATTATGATATGTATCTTGATGTAGATGCAAAGTTTGAGAACAAGCAGGAAACAGCACTTTATAAGATGTTTATTCATGCGTCTAAAGATGGTGTTCTTCAAACAAAAGCATTTCAGAAATGGTGCAGCAAACATTATAAGAAGATAGATGATTGGTTCACTAAAGTGGATAATGTCACAGAAGATTCTATGAATAAGAATGGTTATGCGAAAACTAAAACTATTTATAAACGCTTATTATTCTGGAATATTCCACATGATCGTACAGTATGGACAGATAAAGCGTATGATCAATGTCTTTATGTATGGGGATTTAATAACTTCCTTGAGGATGAAGACAATATGAAAGAAAAAGCTGCCATTGAAGTTAAACTTTGGGATGAATATCTCATCTTTGCAGCAGTACTTGGTATTGCGGATCGTGTAGAAAAACAATTGAAGGTTGCGATTCCTCGTTATGAAGAAACATCAACTTACAATAATTTTCCAATTTACTACTATACACATACATTTGCACATAATAGTATGAGTGCAGCTTCTTCAGCTGCAAGTGCAGGACAAGGTGGTTCATCATCATTTAGTGGTGGTGGAGGCGGCTTCTCCGGTGGTGGAGGCGGCGGTGTCCGTTAAAGGCAGGATTTCCTGTCTTTTTTCTTGTAGAAGAAAAATAGTTGTCTATAATGAGTGACAGGAGGAATTTATGAAGAAGTTATTTAGTATATTCTTATCAATGGTACTTATCACGGGTTGTAGTACAACTTCTACACCGAAGAAAGAAGTATCAAACAATATCAAATCTCAAGTCACTTATATTAATGTAGGGCAGGGAGATTCAACACTTATTCAAAATAATAACCAAACAGTTCTTATTGATGCTGGACATGGTGATGGATACGAAAATGCCAGCTTGAATTATTTAAAGGAACACTATATCAATACACTTGATGCATTAATCTTAACGCATTGTGATGCGGATCATATAAATGATGCAAAGAATATTATTTATCAGTTAAATGTAAAAAAGATATATATGTCTAGTAGAACCTCTTCTTCTTATACATATATGAAACTATTAAATGCGATTAAAGAGAAGAAAAAGAAAATTACTGTGCCTAAGGTAGGAGATATCTTTCAGGTAGGTGCAGGCTCTATTGAATTTATTGGTGTAGGTGAAGGGGCACAAAACAATAATGACTCATCTTTATGTATGAGATATGATGATGGTTATCATCGTTTTGTCTTTACTGGTGATGCTGCAGAATCAATGGAAAAGAAACTAAACAATGTACAATGTGATGTATTCCAAGCAGGTCATCATGGTTCAGCTTATTCAAACAGCGATAATCTATTATCTAGAATGAAGGCAAGTTATGTCGTAGTGTCTTGTGGTAAAGACAATATGTATGGTCATCCTCATAAGGAAACATTACAGAGATTCTCTAGATATAATATGCAGGTTTATCGTACGGATGAATTGGGTACAATCCGTTGTGTTTCTAAGAAGAATAAATTGACCTTTAATGGTAAAGAAGAAATCACGACTACTCAAACAACACAATATATAGGATCTAGAAATACTAAGAAGTATCATACTGAAGATTGTCAGTATGTAAAAACGATTAGTGATAAGAATAAAGTTTACTTCAGTTCTTCACAGGAAGCACAAAATGAAGGCTATATTCCTTGTAAAGCATGCAACCCATAATGCATGCTTTTTATAATATTCAGGCACAAAAACAGGATATAAAATAAGAAAAATAATTTTTTTGAATTTTCTTCAAAAAACACTTTACAAACGAGCAGATATTGGGTATTATAGACAGGCAGTCCGGGAG
>NZ_QTUM01000077.1:2172-8337 GCF_003435615.1 Catenibacterium sp. AM22-6LB | reverse complement strand
TGCCCGGTGGTGTGAGAGGACGAAAATAATTTTAATTATTTTCTCCTACTCGATTATACAAAAAAGATGTCAATACATTGTATTGACATCTACTTATGATATGTTTCATTCTTCATAATCTTAAATGCACGATAAATCTGTTCTACAAGAATCAGACGCATTAATTGATGTGGGAAAGTCATTGGTGAAAAAGATAATTTAAAATCAGCTCTTGTCAGAACATCCTCTCCATGTCCTAAAGATCCGCCAATCACAAATACAATAGTAGAATAACCATCAATCATCTTCTTCTCAATATATTGACTAAAAGCCACTGAATCCATCTCACGTGAAGCAACATCTAACAGAATCATAAAATCATTCTGTTTCACATGATCAAGAATCTTTCTTCCTTCTTTACTTTTCACAAGTGCCTCTTCTGCAAGTGAAGGGTTATTAGGTATCTTTTCATCAGGTACTTCAATTAAATCCACATGGGCATAAGCACCAAGTCTTTTTACATACTCCTGTACACCATCTCTTAAATACTTCTCTTTTAACTTACCTACAGTAATAATCTTAATGTTCATATTTTCCTCCAGAAACAACAGATGTTTGACTTGCTGCTTTAATCATCTCTTTATCAAATTTTATATTTTCTTCATCAAATATAGAATAATAAGTTTCTAATGCCTTTTCTTTTATATTGGCATCTTGTGATAAATGGGCTAATACAATCTCTTTTGTATTCTCACCAATCACATCACACATTAAATGAGCACTATATTCATTATTTAAGTGTCCTGTATCTCCCATAATTCTATTCTTTAAAGAAAAAGGACGACGTGTAGCCATCAACATCTCTATGTCATGATTAGACTCTATAATATAATAATTCAAGTTGTGAATAAGTTCTTTATTCTTCTGTGATACATAACCTGTATCTGTCATATAGAGAAGTGTTTCATCCCCTTCAAATATAAATCCGATAGGATTAGTTGCATCATGTGAAAGACGTAATACATATACATCTATATCACCAAATGTATAACTTGTATAAGGAACAAGTTCATGATTTTCATCTAGATCATCTATATTACCTTTTGCGGTATATACTATTTCTTTATCAAATATATGTATATTCTTATTATGATCTGCATGATCATGGGTTAATAATACATAATCTATATCATCTATTGTATATCCAATTTCTTTTAATCGATAGACAAGCTGTTTCTTTGAGATACCACAATCTATTAAAATACCTGTAGTTTTTTCTACAATAAATGTGCTGTTTCCTTTAGAGCCACTTGCTAAAACATGGTATTCCATAATCCACCTCTTTCCCATGCATTATAGCACATCTCATTATTTACAATAAAGTTTCTTACATATTCTTTTAAACTTGTGATAAAATAAACATATAGAAGGAGGTTTTGTCTTATGCCTAAAATTATTACAATCGCAAGAGAATATGGTTCTGGAGGACGTATCATAGCACAGAAAGTAGCCAATCTTTTAGGAATTGTTTATTACGATAATCAGATTATTGATTTAGCTGCACAGGAACTTGGATTTGATATTGAAACAATTAGGAAAGCATCTCAGGAAAAGAGTTCAGGATTCCTTTATGGAATGGCTGGAGGTACTTTCCAGATGCCTTTAAATGATCAGGTTTTCGCAACACAATCTAAAATCATTCGTCATCTTGCAAGTAACGATTCATGTATCATAGTAAATGGATGCGCTGATTATATTCTTGAGGATTATGATAAAGTATTAAGAGTCTTTGTCCATGCACCTCTTGAATCACGTATTAAGAGAGTAGAAGAAGAATATAAAGAAGAGCATGAGAATACAAAGAAGTATGTCATCTCAAGAGATAAGAAGAGAGCTAACTACTATAATTACTACACAACAAATAAATGGGGTCAGTTAAAGAATTTTGACTTAACTATTAATAGTGATTATGGTTTAGATGAAGCTGCTGAAATTATTGCGGAAATGTATAAGAAATTATAATAATAAGAAGCTGTAATAGATGATCTATTACAGCTTTTACTATTAGAGATAGAATAAATATGTTAAAATAAGACGAAATCAAATAAAGGAGAAAAATCATGGAAAAAATCTTATTTGAAATTGAAATGCAGGATGGCAATGTGATGAAGGGTGAATTATATCCTGAAGTAGCACCTATTACTGTAGAAAACTTTGTGAACTTAATTAAAAATAACTTCTTTGATGGCTTAATCTTCCATCGTGTTATCCCAGGATTCATGATCCAGGGTGGTGGATATGATACTGATATGAAAGAACATCCAGCAGCATCTATCAAGGGTGAATTTGCATCTAATGGTGTGACTAATAACCTAAAGCATACAAGAGGTGTTTTATCAATGGCAAGAACAATGGTTAAGGATTCTGCTTCATCTCAGTTCTTTATTATGCATGCTGACGCACCACATCTAGATGGTGACTATGCTGCTTTTGGTTTAATTACTGAAGGATTAGAAGAAGTAGATAAGATTGCGAATGTTAAAAGATCACCTTGGAATGATATGCCTAATGAACCACAGGTTATCAAGACAATGAAATTATTATAAAAAAACTGTTGCGAAATATTGAAATCTTGATACAATATAGTACTGACAGTAAATCTAGGCTATTCTTTGTGAATAGCTTTTTTGTTGTCAGTTATAAATCAATGCCCAAAACTATATTAATGAAATTGACACATTATCAAGACATTCTTTAGAAATAATACTAAAATGGTAGTATTTTCATGTGAATTTTTGTATAATGTTTACGTTTAAGAAAGGAGGCGCCGTATGAAGGAAGGTATACGTAAAGAGTATAAAAAACAATATGATGCATCAACAAAGAAGATTGACATTGTTGATGTTCCAGAATTCAATTTCATCATGATTGATGGAATCGGTAATCCTGAAGTAGAAGAGTTCCACTTAAAATCAAAAGCTCTTCGAATCATGTCAGCAGAAATTAGAGAGTATTTTAAACAGGAAAAGAATCTTGTTTATCTTATTTCACCGCTAGAAGGATTATGGGATACCTATGATAATTCAAAGTTTGACGTTACTCGTAAGAAGATGATCAAGTTTACATTGATGATGGCACAGCCAAAGCTTCTAGATCCTAATACATTTGAAATTATTAAACAGAAAGCAGCTAACAAGAAGGATAATCCTTACATTGTAGATATATATCTTAAGAGGATGACTGAAGGACATTGCGTACAGATGCTACATAAGGGTGCTTATAATACTGAAATCAATACAACTAAGCAGATCATGGAGTTCATCACTATCCAGAATATGCGTTTAGAAGGATTCCATCATGAGATTTACTTAAATGATTATGAAAAGACACCAAGTGAAAAACTGAAAACAATTGTTCGTTATGCGATTGAAGAAAATGGAGAAGGGGCTTTTTAGCTCCTTCTTTTTTTGAGGAGAGAATATGAAATACGTATCATGGAATGTAAATGGCATTCGTGCCTGTTTAAAAAAAGGTTTTTTAGAAAGTTTTGAATCATTGAATGCTGATATTTTTGCCTTACAGGAAACAAAGGCGCAAAAGGATCAGATTGAATTAGATATCCCTGGTTATACACTTTATACTAATGATGCTCTTAAGAAGGGGTATAGTGGAACAGCTGTACTTACTCGAATAAAACCACTATCAGTATCTTATGGAATAGGAATAGAGGAACATGATCAGGAAGGAAGAGTCATTACATTAGAGTTTGAAGACTATTACTTTGTAACATGTTATACACCTAATTCTAAAAAAGAGCTTGCTAGAATTGATTATCGCATGGAATGGGAGGATGCCTTCCTTGCCTATTTAGATGCTCTTAATAAGCCTGTCATCCTTTGTGGTGATCTCAATGTAGCTCATCATGAAATAGATTTAAAGAACCCTTCATCCAATCATCATAATGCAGGTTTCTCTGATCAGGAACGTAATAAGATGACAGAACTTTTATCTCATGGCTATATTGATACATTTAGATATCTTTATCCAGATAAAAAGGATGCTTATACATGGTGGAGTTATATGTTTAAATCAAGAGAAAGAAATGCTGGATGGAGAATTGACTATTTTATTGTCTCTGATTCATTGAAAGAGAGAATAAAAGAGAGTTTAATATATAGTGACATACTTGGCAGTGATCACTGCCCAATTGGATTGGAGATGGAATAAAATGAAACTAATGATCATATCAGACATTCATGGTTCTTATAATGACCTAGAAAAGGTGATGCACTACTTTGATGAAGAACAACCAGACCGTTTAATCATCCTAGGTGATATTTTATATCATGGTCCTAGAAATGACTTACCAGAAGGTTATGCACCTAAAAAGTGTATTCCTTTATTAAATAAATATAAAGATAAGATCCTTGCAGTAAGAGGTAACTGTGATGCAGAAGTAGACCAGATGGTCTTAGACTTCCCTATGAGAAGTGATTATGCATTACTTAATGTAGACGGACATGATTTCTATATTACTCATGGACATTTATACAACAAAGACAATATGCCTTATTTAAAGAAGGGTGATGTATTCCTTTATGGACATTATCATGTTCCAGTGTTTGAAGACCATGGCTTCTATACAGTGAATCCAAACTCTATTTCTTTACCAAAACAAGGTGTAAAGAGTTTCTTAGTTTATGAAAATGAAACATTCACACTTTATAATTTAGAACATAAAGAGATTTGGTGTAAAAAAATTACAAAATAAGGATTATACAGTGCATTCTTTTTAAAAGTATGGTATTTTTAAGTAAGGAGGTGGTTTTGTGGCAAAGTATAGAGATATTGCAGATGCAATTAGAGAGAAGATTAAGTCGGGAGAATATACTTCGGGCCAGAAACTTCCTTACGAATACTTGTTATGTGTTAATTACCATTGTAATAAAGAAACCATGAAGAAGGCTTTGGAGATTCTAGTAAAAGAAGGTCTCATTATTCGTCGCCGTGGAGCAGGTACATTTGTGAAAGAACTCAATGTATCTGAAAACAATGAAACTGTCCGTATGCGCAGTCTTTCTATGCGTTTTGAAGGACATGATGTGACTTCGGATATTAAAGTATTTGAGGTTATACCAAGTGATAAGAAAATAGCGGAAAAGCTACAGATAGATGAAGGAGACTTTGTTTATCATATTATTAGAAATCGTTCTGTTGATGGAAAACCTTATTGTGTAGAGATTACATATATTCCACTATATCGTTTAGTTAACCTGAAAGCAGATGTCTTAAAGGATTCATTGTATAAATATGTAATCAATCAATTACATATGACGGTTCAGAGTTGTCATTTAAAGATCACATCAGCACTGTCTACAATACTCGAACAGTCATTCTTAGGACTAGGTGAAGGGGAACCTTATATCCAGGAAGAACAGACAACATACCTTTCTAATGGCTCTGTATTTGAGTTGACATTCAATCGTCGTCACTATGCAGACTTTGAATTCCAGACCGTTATTGTAGAACAATAATTAAGAGAACTATGTGTTATAGTTCTCTTTTAATTTTACTATTTATTTACAAGTAGCAAAAACATGAGAAGAATATAACTGTATTAATGAATTTAAATTTTTATTTTATGAAAAAAATAATTTAAAGTGTGTAGAATTAAAAATGTCTGAATTTCTCAATATAATTTCTATTTTTTAGATGCAAAAATATGGTCTTGTTAATTAAAAATACCATATTTTTTCTGATGTAACCGTTGACATTTTTATAAAGAGCGATTATACTGTAATTGTCGAAAAGATTTAGGGAGGAAAATTTATGGACGCTTTTGCTGATAAGCTAGGACGTGTCGGTGCTTGGTGTGGTCAGAATAAGTACTTGAATGCAATCAAGAATGCATTCCAGAACTTCATGCCAGCTACAATCTCAGGTGCCGTTGGTGTTCTTTGGACAAACGTTTTAGTAAATGATTCAACAGGTTTAGGTGCTTTATGGTCTCCAATTATGGCTCTTAAAGTTCTTAACCCAATCTTTGCTGCTATGCAGTATGCTACAATCTCATGTATTACTATTGGTATTACTATGTTACTTGCTTCTGAAATTGCTGAAGCAAATGGTGAAACAGGATCTTACCCAGCTGTATTAGGCTTCATCTTATGGATGATGGTAACTCCA
>NZ_QTUM01000077.1:0-2162 GCF_003435615.1 Catenibacterium sp. AM22-6LB | reverse complement strand
ATGTTACTTGCTTCTGAAATTGCTGAAGCAAATGGTGAAACAGGATCTTACCCAGCTGTATTAGGCTTCATCTTATGGATGATGGTAACTCCAACTTCATTTGCTGCTAAGGACTTAGGTGCTTCTTTCATCGATAAGGCTGGTAAATCTCATGGTTATACTTTAGGTGATTTCATTAATGTGACTGGTGAAGCTGCTAAGCATAAAATTACAGCTGATAGCTTTACTTACAGTGGTATTTTAAGTAACTACACTGCTGCAACTGGTTTATTCACAGGTTTAATTGTTGCAATCGTTGGTATGGAAATTTATAACATGTTCCGTAAGAATGATGCATTAAAGATCAGAATGCCTGAACAGGTTCCACCTGGAGTTGCTCGTGCATTCGAAGTATTAATCCCAACTTGCTTAACATGTATCGTTGTTGGTGCTGTTGGATTAGTATGTCAGTTAGCTACTGGTTCTGAATTAAACGCATTTATCTTCAACATGGTTCAGAAACCATTACAGAGCTTAATTGGTAACAATATCTTTGCAGTTGCTATTCTTTATGTAATTATCTCATTATTCTGGTGCGTAGGTATCCATGGTAACAACATGGTTGCTGCTGTTAAGGAACCAATCTTCAGACCATTACTATATGCTAACACAGCTGCATATACTGCAGGTGCTGCTCAGAAGGACATTCCATATGTAATGAACTTAACTATGTTACAGATGTTTGGTGAATTCGGTGGTTCTGGTGTTACAATCGGTTTAGTACTCGCAATTCTTATCTTCTCTAAACGTGAAGATAACAGAACAATCGCTGGTATCTCAATCGTTCCAGGTTTATTCAACATCAACGAAACTATGACATTTGGTATCCCTCTAGTATTGAACCCAATTCTAGACATTCCATTTATCTTAGCTCCAGTTGCTACTATCGTAATTGGTTATATCTTAGTTTCTAGTGGATTCTGTCCTAAGATCGTACTTGAAGTACCTTGGACAATGCCACCAGTTATCCTTGGCTTCTTAGCTACAGGTGGTAGCCCAATGGGTGCAATTTCTCAGTTGATCGTACTTGCAGCATCAACATTAATCTACATCCCATTCCTAATTGCTTACGAAAAGTATCAGGCTAAACAGGCTGCTGAATAATTTATTTAAAGTTTATAATTATAATATTTCGACAATGGGAAGAGAGCCTTGCCTCTCTTCTTTTTTATTGTAATAAAGGACTAAATATTGTATAATATAAAAGAAAGTGAGGCCTTTTTTTTATGAAAGAATTCAAGGTAAAACCAAATCTAGCTGTAGGTATCTGGCTAGGTGCTTTAACTCTTGTTTGGGTTTATGATATCGTCATGTTTGTATTAAAATCATTGGATCAGCAGTCATTTATTATTGTTTCAATTTTCTTAGCTGTATTGTATTTTTATTTTTTAGGGTGTCGTCCTTATAAATATATTGTCGATGGCAAAACTTTAATCTTTAAAAGAAGATTATTACCTCAAAAAGAAGTAGACTTAATGTCATGTGAAGTCATTTGTGATCCAGTATCAAGAATGGCTGACTTAGTCACTAGACCTCATGCTATTGAACTTTACACAGATTTAAAGAAGAGATATAGTACATTCCCAAAAGATAGATATGAATTTGTAGATGCAATTTGCGAATCTAATAAACGTATCCACTGTACAGTAGCGGATTATACTGACCAGCATCGTAAGATTGAAAAGAAAGAAAGACGCGAAAACAGAAGACGTAGAAAAATCAATAAGAGAAGCTAAAAGAAAAAAAGAATGCGTGATGATATGATGACCTCCCAGTAGACAGTGTAAATAATTAAAAGCACTGTTTACTGAGGAGGTTTTTCTTATGGGAAGAAAAAGCAAGTTTTCTAAGGAACAAAAAATAGAAATATGTAAAAGATACTTAGATGGTAGTGAATCGATTTCTATACTAGCAGAAGAAATAAATGCAGGTAAAACCACAATTGAAAGGTGGATTAAAATCTTTAAAGCGTATGGTGATTCTGCATTTGATGAAAAACCTGCAAATGAATCATATACAAAAGAGTTTAAATGCAAGGTTGTAGAAGAATATCTTGCTGGTGAAAGTTCACTAATAGATATTGCGCTAAAATATAATATTCCTTCAGATAGTACAGTACTTGC
>NZ_QTUM01000076.1:6156-8598 GCF_003435615.1 Catenibacterium sp. AM22-6LB | reverse complement strand
GGATTAGTTAAGTATTACAGTACATGGTACTACATTCAAAATGGTATTCTTGACTGGAATTACAGTGGTTCAGTAAATTATAATGGTAAAACATACACTGTAAAGAACGGTAGAGTTCTATAAACTATAAAAAATACGAAAATGAAAGAGGCTGTAACGGGTAAATAACTCATTATAGTTTCATAAACAGTAAAAGGCGGACCGAAGTCCGCCTTTTATGGTACATTAATTTTACCATGAAAACATACCAACAAGATTATACGGCATATCAGACATATGAGCTACTAGATTTTAATATTTCTTTTGAAAAAGATGTACCTGCTGATGATATTTCAAGAACTGTGATTGAAGTGACGGAAAGGATAGATATAAACAAGTTTGTTGACTTCACTCATAGAAATTCTCACGGGTATGATGGTCTCATGATGCTCAGACTGCTTCTGCTTGCTTTTGCGGATAATGGTTATGCATCTACGAGAAAGCTTGCAGAACTATGTAGAACTGACATCAGATATATGTTCATCGCACAGAATCAGAAGCCTTCTCATCAGGCATTTCAGAGATTCATCCATGATGATCTCATTATGTCTGTTGAAGAAATTTTCTATGAAATGAACGGAATCATGGATGATGAGCTTCCTATCGATACAGATGTATTATGAATTGACGGTACTAAGTATGAAGCCAATGCCAACAAGAACACATTCATATGGAGAAAAAATACTGTCAGACATAGGGAAAGACAGTGGAAGAAGTGTAATGATACTATCAAAAGAATCAATAAGTTCTTTAAGGAACAGAATATCAATTGCAGATACTCCATTCTTAGAGAGCCAAATATTGATTATCTATTGAGAGTTACAGATAAAATAGAGATTTACATGAAGGACAATGGAATAGAGTTCGTTCATGGAAAAGGATGCAGAAAGAGCGAGATTCAGAAGCTTTATGATGAGCTGGCGAAAGAAGCAATGAAACTTTTTGAATATGCACTGCATTTTGACATGCTTGGTGATAGAAACAGCTGTTCAAAGACAGAACCTGATGCAACATTCATGCACATGAAGTATGACTATTATAATCATACTAACGTTTTCAAGCCTGGATACAATGTCCAGGTAGGCGTGAGTGACGGCTTCATCAGAAACATTTACGTAAGCAGTGACTGTTCTGATATTCAGACATATATTCCCTTCATGGAGAAGTATAAGCTCATGTATGGTAAGCTTCCTTTAAAGACACCTGCTGATGCAGGCTATGGTAGCTATGATAACTATATGTACTGCAGGGAAAACGATATTGAGCTGTTTATGAAGTATCCAGGATATTATGAAGAATCGAAGAAGACAAATGATAAAAATAGATTCAGAGTCTCTCATTTTGAGAGAACAGAAGATGGCGGGTATATATGCCCTGCTGGGCATGAGTTTGAGGTGGATAAGGTAACTACTGACACAAGGGGCGTATATGCACGTAATAATATAAAACTAATAAATCATCACTGTGATGGCTGTCCATTCAGATCAAGATGCACTAAATCCAAAATTGGAAGAAGCATAAACTACTGCAAGGAACTTGATGAATTTCATAATGAAGTAAGAAAAAATGTCACAAGTGAAGAAGGCAAGAAACTCATGTTCAAGAGAGATAATGAGACAGAAGGAACTTTTGGTGATCTTAAGGAGAATATGGGTTATGACAGACTCTACAGAAGAGGACATGACAATGTTCAGATGGAGATCTACCTTGTCGCAATGGGGCATAATATCAGGAAATACCAGAAACTGAAGAAAAGAATCAAGGAAACAGAAGAAAAACAGATGAAACGGGTCAGGGGGTTGCTCAGATTGTTTATCTGCTGATAAAAATTTTTTTAGGAAATGGGCAGGTTCTTTTTAAGTGCGTCTGAAATATGAAAAGGTTATTCACCGTGCAATAGTGAATAACCTTTTTGGGTTGGGATATACGAAAAAGAGCTGTAACGCTCAAGGTAGTAGTAAATACTATCTATTCGTTACAGCCTCTTTGGTTTACTTAATATTATCAAATAAATTTGTAGAATAAACACCTTCATCAATTAACTTCTTAAATGATTCTTTTACAACAGGCGCATCTTCTTTATAAGTTACACCAAACCATGAATCCTGTACTTCTAATACCTTAACACTTAATTTGTTTTCTCTTAGAAGTTCACCAATATAGATAGGTAATAAATATTCATCCTTTAGTGGATCCTTGATGTTTTCAAAGAATTCTACAAAACCTTCTTTTAAAGTATTTACGAATTCAGGAGTTAATCCCCAGAAGTTCATAGATACATTTACGTTAGGATCAATTTCTTTATCTCCTACACGTGCCCCAGTAGAAGTCTTTTCAATATTCTTAGTTTCTTCTACATCAGTTAAGTATCCTTCTTCATTCACTGCACAGATACCTCTAGTC
>NZ_QTUM01000076.1:0-6146 GCF_003435615.1 Catenibacterium sp. AM22-6LB | reverse complement strand
TCAAAGAATTCTACAAAACCTTCTTTTAAAGTATTTACGAATTCAGGAGTTAATCCCCAGAAGTTCATAGATACATTTACGTTAGGATCAATTTCTTTATCTCCTACACGTGCCCCAGTAGAAGTCTTTTCAATATTCTTAGTTTCTTCTACATCAGTTAAGTATCCTTCTTCATTCACTGCACAGATACCTCTAGTCACACCACCATTATCACTTAAAGTATTCTTTAAGATAAATCCTGCCATCGCAAGATGATCTGGCTTTTCAGGTGTATAGTCTAATAAGAAATCATGAATCTGTACAAATGCTTCCTTTCCATAATAGTCATCTGCATTAATAACTGCGAATGGTTCATTAATTAAACCATCACAAGCAAGAACTGCCTGTCCAGTACCCCAAGGCTTAGTACGTCCTTCGGGACATTCAATACCTTCTGGTAATGCCTTTAAATCCTGGAATGCATAAGCAATTTCTACATCGTACTTCTTAGCGACTTCTTCAATACGATTCCCAATAACTTCTCTGAAGTCCTCTTCAATATCCTTGCGGATAATAAAGATAATTTTGTTGAAACCAGCGGCAATTGCATCATGGATTGAATAATCCATAATAATTTCACCATTAGGTCCTACAGGCTCTAACTGCTTGATTCCTCCACCAAAACGTGAACCAATACCAGCAGCCATAATTACTAAAGCTGTATTCATAATATAATCCTCCGTCAAACATGATAACTATATTATACAACGAAAGTTATGTAATAGATATGTAAATAAAAAAACTCAGGAAATTCCTGAGTTATATTAGATAGTGAAGTCTACACAAGCTCTTACTTCAGCATTTTCCTTTGCGATTTTCGCAACAGCTAAATGTCTAGGATCATTTGCATAGCTTGATAGATCTTCCATATTATCAAATTCCATAACTAATGAAACATCATATGTTTCATTAGGATTTTCATTTCTTCCAACATGTAAAGAACGGATACCATCAATCTGTCCTACAAGTCCCTTTAATCCTTCTACAAACTGATTCTGTAGATCTTCTGTACCTTCTTTAAATTTCCATACAACAACGTGCTGAATCATTTCTTAGTCCTCCTTCATTAATTCATTCACTATAGGCATAAGTTCCATCTGTGTAATTGTTTCAATAAGACCTGCATCTACGACTTTAGTAATTGCAGGATCCATTGGTAAACGACATACAGTAGAAATATTAAACTTCTTCGCAATTTCATCTATATGACTCTCACCAAATAAATAATGTTTATTTCCACAATCTGGACAGATATAGTAACTCATGTTCTCAACAAGACCTAAAATAGGAATATTCATCATCTGTGCCATATTCACTGATTTCTCTACAACCATGCTGACCAGTTCCTGTGGTGAAGACACCGTAATAATACCATCTACAGGAAGAGATTGGAAGACTGTAAGAGGAACATCTCCAGTTCCTGGAGGCATATCGACAAATAAATAATCTAATTCACCCCAATAGACATCAGTCCAGAACTGAGTTACTGTATTAGATATTAAGCTTCCTCTCCATACAACAGGATCAGTAGGATTATCCAACATTAAGTTTAAAGAAACAATCTTAATACCTGTACGTGTTTCAGCAGGAATAATACCTTTATCATTTCCATAAAGTTTCTCAGTTAAACCAAAAGCCTGCGGAATAGAAGGTCCTGTAATATCCGCATCTAGAATACCTACATTATACCCAATACGGTGCATCATGACTGCAAGTAATGATGTCATTAAACTCTTACCTACACCACCCTTACCACTTGTAACTGCAATAACATGTTTAATATGGGAATTCTTATTTAAATCTTTATGAAGATCCTTATTAAAATACTTATCATATTCACCCATTTTATTCACCTCATTTATTATTATACATGAAATAAAATAAAAAATGCTGATTAACGAACTATATAACCAGCATACATGGTGATGGCAAATAAGATTAACACACAAATAATCTTAGATACTGCCCAAGCAATTTCGTATCTCATTGTTCCTCTCTCCTTTTCTATACTTAGTATAGAATAAGAGGAGAAATACAAATATCATTGCAAGCACAAGAATACATAAATATTAAGTAAAAAAACTAGAGAAATGAATCTCTAGTTTACACTCAATGAGTGGCAGATAGAAGTATAGTTCCCATAATCATAACAGCAATTAATTTTGAACCTAACCAGTATAAATTGTACTTCATATCCATCACCCTTTCTTTTACTACACTCAGTATAGTAAAGAAAGGGTTAAGAAGAAATCACACTCACATTAAGTGTTCGTAAGTATTACTTTAAGAAACGTTTGATCCACTTCATTTTATCATCAGTGAGTGGATAATATCTAAATGGTAAATCAATACGTGTACTCTTATGTAATACAGAACGACGATGAGAGAATGTCTCAAAAGTAAACTTACCATGATAATAACCAATACCACTTGCACCTACACCACCAAATGGGAGTGTATTAGTCGCAAAATGACTCACTGTATCATTAATACATGCATCACCAAAGCTACATAAATCTAAAATCTTATTGGCATGATATGAGTCATTAGAAAATAAATAGAGGGCAAGAGGCTTATCATGACTATTAATATATTGAATTGCTTCTTCAATTCTATTGTATTCTACGAGTGGAAGAATAGGTCCAAAGATTTCTTCTTCCATTAAAGGATTATCAAAATCTACATCATTCACAATAGTAGGTGCAATCTTTAAATGTTCTTCATCCACTTCTCCACCAATAAGAATATCCTGATTCTCTAAGAGTTTCTTTAAACGATCAAATTGTTCTTTATTGATGATCTTACATAAGTTTTCACTTTCTAATGGATGTTCACCAAAGAACTTCTTAATATATTCATCAGCATAATCAATAAAGGCCGCTTTCATACTATCCTTAATTAATATATAATCAGGCGCAATACAAGTTTGACCGGCATTCAAAAACTTACCAAATATAATACGTTTCGCTGCAATCTCCATAGGAATCATATCAGTTAAAATAACAGGAGACTTACCACCTAATTCTAATGTGACAGGTGTTAATGTTTCTGCCGCTTTCATATAGATTTCTTTTCCTGCTTTCTTACCACCAGTAAAGAAAATATAATCAAAAGGTAAATTAACAAGTTCCTTAGAAACCTCTAAACCACCCTCAGCACAATAGGCATGTCCTTTATCAAAACATGTATCAATGAGCTGCGCTACAATAGCGGAAGTATGTGGTGTCTGTTCACTTGGTTTCACTATTGCACAGTTACCTGCTGCAATAGTGCCAATAAGTGGTTCTATCGCAAGTAGGAATGGATAGTTCCAAGGTGAAATAATAAGTGTTACACCATAAGGTTCATAAATCGTATAAGAACGAGAAAAGAACTGATGAAGAGGTGTTTTTACCTTTTCCTTCTTTACCCATTTCTTAATATTCTTTAATGTATATGTACAGGCTTCAAGAGTGAGTCCTATTTCTGTCATATAGGATTCTCCTCTAGATTTACCTAAATCTTTCTCTAAAGCATCTTCTATTAAGTCCATATGGTCTTTAATCCATAGCTTAACACGTTTTATTGCATCTATTCTTAAACTTACATCTCTAGTCATTAATGTGTCATAATACGTTTTTTGGTCATTAAAAATCTTTTCTAAATCCATATCTATCACTTCCTTCTCTAGTATTCTAGTACCTTTCACATTCTAATACAACAGACGAATATAATTCACATAATTCAAAAAACATACTAGATATAATACATGAATTCAATGTGAATAAGATAAGAAATTTATGTGTTTATTTGTGGTTTGTATTTCAAAAACAGTCCACATTAAAGTACAGATTTATAGAATTCCTCTATATCTGGAATAGCATATGATGAGAGCGATGACAAGAACTGATTTAAGGTATTTTCAACCTTAAAGTAGTTTAGAAAACTTTCCAAAAATGCGATAGTTGATTTCTTATACTTTCTATTTTTAAGGACATAAACAGTCGCTTCATCAGCATAATGTCTTGCAAAGTCTTTCATATATGCAGCTAGTGCGGTGTTATTGATATCTTCAATAGACTTATAATTTTGAAGAATTTCTAAAGTTTCAATAATAGGAATTGTTTCAGGTGTTAGAGAAATACTAATATTCATCACATATATATTATGAATATTTTTCTTTTTACCTGGTACAGCAGAGGAAAGAACCTCAACACGTTTACTGATTTGTGTAGTTAAACCTTTTTGATTAAAAAGTCTATACCCAACTACAATTCCCTGATTATCCTTTATATAATGATTAACAATGTCTTTTTCGCTAATTGGGACTGTACCAAACCGTGTATTTTTTGGTCTATAATATAAACCTTTTGTAAGATGTACAAGTATACCTTTCTTGCACATTCTTTCTAATGTTTTATAGTAAGTCATTTCAGGAATCGTACTGAATGATTGGCTATATAAAGCACTTGCTTCTAAAAGTTTATTTTCAGGTTCATGTTCAATTATTGTCTCTATATAATTTGCGTAACTATTCATACGATACCACCTCAATGGCATTGTAAATCATATATATAATGTGTCAAGTAAAATACAAATTTGCTTAAAACATCCATTTTTCTGTTACGGTTTCAAAACTTTAAAATAATTTCATTTTTGAAAGTGGTATCTTGTTCATACAGTTTTAGAACAGTATAATAAGTGTAGTGGTTCAGTTTCAAAACTATAAAAAATTTAAACTTTTGAAAGTGGGTGAATATATGAAAACAATTGTGAGAAAAAACTATCTCAACAGGATCATTGAACTAAAGGATACACCGGACATTAAAATCATTACTGGTATTCGTCGTTCTGGGAAATCTAAACTAATGCAGGCATACATTGAATACCTAAAAACAAATTACGATAATATCAATATAATTTTTATTGATTTTATGGATTTGAAGTTTGAAGAAATCAAGGAATATCATGCACTCCATTCTTATGTAGAACAACATTATGTAGCAGGTAAAATGAATTATCTCTTTGTAGATGAAGTTCAGATGTGTCCAAAGTTTGAGTTAGCTATTAATAGTCTCTATTCTAAAGGAAAGTATGATATCTATGTAACTGGTTCTAATGCTTTCTTGTTGAGTGCTGATCTAGCAACTCTCTTTACAGGACGATATATTGAAATACATGTATTTCCTTTCAGCTTTCAAGAATATTGTGAATATTATAGTGATGTGAGTGATAAGGATAAGCTTTTTGATGAATACTCTTTTAAAGGTGGTTTGGCAGGCTCTTATTTATATCCAAATGATAGGGATAGTGTTACTTATATTAAGGAAGTCTATGAAACTATTGTGACAAGAGATCTAGTTCAAAAGTATGCTTTACCTGATACAACCGTATTACAAAGACTAAGTGAATTCTTGATGGATAATATTAGTAATTTGACTTCTCCAAATAAGGTAAGTCAGCTTTTAACTGCGAATAATGTAGCTACAAGTCATGTGACAGTACGTAAATACATTAAATACTTATGTAACGCTTTTGTATTCTATGATATTAAGAGATATGATATTCGTGGTAAGAAATATTTGGAAAGTTCTGAAAAGTTTTATTTGTGTGATACAGGTATTCGCTATGCTATTTTAGGTAGCAGAAATATGGATTATGGCAGAGTGTATGAGAATATGGTTTGTATTGAACTATTACGTCGAGGTTATGATGTCTACGTTGGAAAACTATATCAGAAAGAGATAGATTTTGTAGCACAAAGAGGTAGTGAAAAAATCTATATTCAGGTGAGTGATAATATTTCAGCACAGGAAACTTTTGAGAGAGAATATTCTCCTTTACTACAAATTAGAGATGCATATCCTAAAATGATTATTGCAAGAACGAGACATCCAAAGTATAGCTATGAAGGTATTGTGATTTATGATATTGCTGAATGGTTATTAGAAGAGTAAATGCTTTAATGGTTCACTTTCAATACTTTAAAAATATTCAACTTTTGAAAGTGAACCTTTCTGTGAATTATTCACTCCTACCTCTTATAATGTGAGGACTTACAACCCTATCATGTCAACCGAAATTGATAATGTCTCAAAAATAATCAAACATTAGCACCACAGCGGTGC
>NZ_QTUM01000075.1:0-8900 GCF_003435615.1 Catenibacterium sp. AM22-6LB | reverse complement strand
TGCGACAGGGGTGGTGCATAGGTCTGCGACTGCTAGTGCAATTACGAGCGAATAATCAACAGGAATTAAAGCTACAAAGCATACTAATAAAGCGATAATCTTTTTCATATTTTCCTCATATATTATTTATAGAAATAATAGCTATCATCACTTTATACATTTTATCTAAGTTAAATATAACATTCATATGGATAAGTATGCAATCATTTTAACATATTCAAAAAATGTTTTTATATTATTATATTTATATACTATATTTTTGATTGATATATGGATTAAGGACATAATCATTAAATATTGTAAATCATTTTTAATAGGAATCTTTTAGATGAATATTGATAGGAAAGAATTAGGTATTTTAAAGAATATTTTCTGCAGATTATAAGCATCATAAATAAGATATTTTTGATAAAATAAAAAAAGAGCTGTAATGATTTCGAGTAACTAAATAGACTTGGGGTTAACTCAAGCTTTAAAACTGCCAGGGGTGTGACTCCTGGCAGTACTTTTGGGCTGTAAACTTTTTAGGGGCAGTTTTTCGCTATCTATTTTGTTTATTCCATAAATAATTTATCATGTTCTAAAGGTCAAATAAATCTATAGAAAGAAAAAAGGATAAGCATCGAAAGTTTGACGACCGAGATGCTTATCCTGTCCAATAAGAACACTATGATAATAATAAAACTTTCATCTAAAATCAAGCATATTACTGAAAATCAATATAAAAAAACGCTCAATTTAAGAAAATTGTTGCTTTGAGTAATCTTATTCAGCGAATATACCATAACGATATTCGTAATATGCTTCCTTAAGTGAAATAGGCATAGGTGTAGCTCTTACCATTTCATTACTGAAAGCCTCAGTATCCATCATCATTCTTAGAATCTCAGATGCCATTTCCTTTCTCTTGAATGTATACTTAGCCTGCTTCTTAAGAAGCAGGAAATCTAGATAACCTTGTACGTATCTGGTTCCAACGCCTCTTGTTGTCTGTATCATTAAGCTTACTTCTGTCATCATCTCATTGACAGCTCCTAATGATTTACCATCATCAGTAAGATATCTCTTCTCTAAAGGAGATGTCTTTATCTTATTGTTTACTGCTTCAAGATAGTTGGCAAACTGTTGTATGCTTGCCTTTGAATCTGAGATGAACTCTTCCACATCCTTAAAGTAGTCTTTATTCGCTTTATATTTATCAAATGACTCGCTTCCAAGACCTGATACCTGCATCATCATATGATCATTTTCATCTGTAGCACAGACAATGGCAACCTTGTGATGAGATATTCCTCTATATGCAGCCTGTTTACCTCTTTTCTTTGAGTATCTAGGCATATTTTCCACCTGTTTATTAATTTAATTTGCGGTTTCATTAGTTTTTATTATGGGTAGAGTTTGCGGTTTAACATTCAATGAAGTGAAGCCACTGGTCCAAAGTAAAATGAGACCAGTAGAATAAGGTGTTGGTTCTATCACTAAAAGACTTGTGACAGTCAAGACAGATATATCTCTGATGTCCGTTCTTATCTTTTCCATTCTTCTTGAAATGAACTGAACCACATATAGGGCATGCCTTATGAGATGGATCAATGTCTTCATTATCCTGTTCATATAATGATTCAATAAGCTTATTTACATAATCCTTATCCTTAGATCTTAAATAGTTTTTTACCTGGTTTTCAGTTATCATAGCACTCACCTGACCTTTTAAGATCATTTTACAACTATTCGAGAAATGATGATTTGAGTTAGGTGGCTATAAAGTAGAAAAATAGGCGTTAAGTTAAATTTAATGATCTAGTAGCAACATTTTTCATAAACTTAGCGTAAAAAAATTATTTTTAATTATCCATAATCAACAGGTCGATCCAATTATTGAAATCATTTTTACACATAAAAGCCAAGAAAATTGAAACTATCATTTCTTATTTTGATAATCACCTGTGGAATGTGGGTATTCAAAAAATTATTCAATCCCTGAACTTCAATGAAATATCATGCCCTAAATGTAATTCCAGAGGTCTCCGTGCACACGCATCTTATAGTCGCCATGTTGATTTCTTTAAACGTAGTCATAAAGTCACAATACAAAGACTCAGATGTTCTTCATGTGGTTCTACTCATGCAGTCCTTATTGAGGATATGATTCCCTATTCCGTTGCATCTTATGATTTGATTGTTGATGTTTTAACTGGCATAGATTTTCTTGTGTCTTCTCATGCTGCTTATCTTAAAGATAAGTATCTGACTTGTCCCTTTGACTATGTATCCTTCTGTAAAATGAACATCAGAAAAAATCACCTTAATTTTTTCTACTTTTCCACATGACATTTATATAATCTAGCTCTTTTTGTTGATATTCTTTCCTTGTAAAAACGAAAGGAGCTGTACTATACATGAAAACTAGTAATAATTCTCTAGCTGACAATGAAGTCGCTAAAAACGATACCCCTGATGCGCTCATTTCCGATAATGATCTGCTAAAGTTCTTCAATCTGGAAAGAGAGAACGTTCAGGATTTCTCCATCACCCACAGAAAGGACGGAATGTATGTCAATATCACGCTTAATAAGACCTGGGTTCAGTGTCCTGTATGTGGACATATGACAAGCAGGGTGAAGGACTATACGGATAAGAAGATAACCCATTCTGTTCTGAGCACCACTAACTGCTATATCATCTATCATGCAAGGAGATATCAGTGTCCTCACTGCAAGAAGACATTCTATGAAAATAATCCCTTCACCTTTGGAGGAAAGCTCTGTTGCTACTGTATTCAATGTTCTCAGAGATCTCAAGTCTCCAAATGCAACATTCACAGATGTCGCCAGAAGATACGGTATATCCACTACATCTGCTATTAATATTTTTGACAGGCATGTTCACATCTCCAGAAGACAGCTTCCTGAATGTCTTGCCCTTGATGAAGTGTATGCCTTCAAGTCTCACGACAGTGATTATGTCTGTGTAATTGTAGATTATCTGGATAAGAAGATTGTGGATGTACTTCCGTCCAGACGCAAGTATGACCTGCTGAATTATTTCATGCTCATTCCACTGGAGGAGCGTAAGAAAGTTAAATATGTCTCTTTTGATATGTGGGAAACATATCGAATTGTCACGAAGCATGTTTTTCCCGAAGCCTGCTGTATAGCAGATCATTTATGTAAAGCTTTACATAAATGGTCTTATGTAAAGCAAATAGTTATGTAAAGTAGCCCTTTTAATTGCCTTATATAAAAGGTTTTTTTATTGTTTACTTTACATAATCTTTTAAATGAAATGTTTTAACCATTCAAGTGTTGAAGTGTTATCCCATTTAGCCTTTTCTTGAGGATATATATCTACAAATCCATTCTCATTAGTTTCTTGCTTAAGCTTAGAACTTGCTCTTGCATATATTTCTGTTGTCTGAATGGAAAAAGGTAATTAAAAAAACGTCTTAGATGAACTTTATACTTATACAATAAATTGTTGATGTTGGTCTTTTCGTTATTTCCAGTTAATTTGAAAAATTCATATATTGTGTCAGGTGTTAGGATTTTAATTTCATTATCCTTCAAATAATCATTAAAGAGCTTCAATGAGTTTTTATAATCTTTGATTGTAAGTAGATTCAGCTTAAATTTTTAGAAAATTCATCATCTAAGAGATTATTAATATGTGTTGCTAAACCTCCTGAAATCTTTGGGTTATTAGATGATCTGCCAACACGTAAGTAACCATTTTCCAAAAAGAAAATAAAAGCTAGTAGAGCACCTCTCATATGCGATATAAAATATTTGGGATTATTGTACTTTCTTATACTGCATGAATATTCAATGAATCCTTCTACTGAATCTCCGTCTGCATCTAGTTCATTAGTACTTATGTAATTTATAAATCTAGATATTGCAGAAGCATATTTTCTGACAGTCTCACTTGAATATCCACAAGAGTCAAGTACATCTAGCATCTCCTCCATCTGTATTTGTAGTTCTTTTTGTTTCATATTCATAACCTCCTTTTCCAAGAACTACCTAAATAATAATATGAAAATGTTATGTAAAGTAGACAATAAAAAAACCTTTTATATAAGACAATTAAACGGGCTACTTTACATAACTATTTACTTCACATAAGATCATTTTCACATAATCCAGGAATTAAATCGCAGAGTTGATAGGGTAAGAATCCGTGTTCAGAACAGATTCCAAAAGACTATTAACACCCTTAAACCGAAGAAGAATAATAAAACTATAACCTCCGAAGAACTAATAGAACTCGAAGAAGCATCCAGATACTATTATGTATTAAAAAAATTCAATTGGCTGCTTGCTTCAACCAACAAGAAAATACTAGATGTCAACGTTGAAAGAAGATTCAATCATAGACTGAACAGATATCTCAATTACAGTGAAATACTAGCTTATATGCTGGCTATTGATGATGACCTTGAGGAAGCATTCTATCTAAGGAATGATGTTACCTATTTCTATGATCACTGCACTTATGACACTGCAAAGAAAAAGCTTGAGAAGATCATAATTGACTTCAGAAGCAGCACCGTTGCAGAGATGAGCCCTTTTGCGAATACTCTTACCAACTGGAAAAAGGGGATCATCAACAGCTTCATAATTGTGGATGACAAGACAAACAGAAAGATGAACACTGCTATCGTTGAAAACAGAAACAAGTCCATCAAGCTCCTTAAACATGCCTCAAACGGCTATTTGAACTGGGAGAGATTTCGCAATCGTATCCTTTATACATTAAATGAGGATACAAACTTCTATTACGCAAGTATCAGAAAGGATGGTAAATAATGTGTATAAGGTGTTTAAACTTATTGTTGATGAGAGTACTGAACCAGTAATACTTGAGGAAGATGAAGTTTTAGAGGATATTCTTATTCGTCTGGAGTCTATTTCTCACCGAATTGATGATATTCAGTGTTCTCTAATAAAAAATAACGATGAAGAGTCATCGTTAGATTTAGATATTTCTGAAATAGACTTCTAGAGCGTAAAAAAGTATGGGGTGAGTTTCACCCCTTACTACGTGATAATTAAAATTTAGGAAACCCCTAGTTATTTTAAATTACCATTACTTAATAATTTTAAGTACCTTTTTATTTAATGTCCTTGAGATGGGGTCAACATTATCATTCCAATTTAATCGTCCTTTTTACGTACACTATATAATTTAGCGCTTACTTTTAACACATATTTATTAGTATGTATTAATGCGTCCTTCACCAACTAAGTATACTCCATAAGGTAATTCATCACCATTAGTTAGTTCTAGTGTATAAATTTTAGAATTTTTAACAAACCCTTTTCCTAAATCAACAGTTTTTTTACTACTAATTGGTGCTTTAAATACTGCGACATTATTTGTAACACCATATCGTCTAATATTTACCTCAAATTCGTGTTTACTGCAGCAAGAAGCAGTATTACCTGAAGCCCATTCAAAATGTGCATCATCAACGGTTACTTTAACACCTTCTTTATCAAATTTTAATTTAGTATTTGAAGTAAGTGTGAATTGCATTTTAAAAGTAAATCTCTTTACAAGAGTTCTTTCGTTAGTGTTTTCCCATCTAAAATATTCGCCAGTATTATAATTATAATAATTTCCTGCTTCATCATAAAACTCTTCTAATTCTTGAGTAGGATTTAAATTAGAGTTGTCTACTGCATATACTGCGTTATTAATATTCAAAAATACTGTAAAAATACTCAGCAAAACTATAAAGATTCTTTTTTTCATACTTTTTTACACTCTCTTTCTTTTTTTGTTTAAAAAAAACATTTTTGATTTTGTAATAAGAATTTTTGTTATATTGCATATATAATAGATTATAGAAGAGTAAATAACATAATTTAAGATATCTGTTATATCAAAAAAACCCTTTAAAGTTAACAATTGGAATAATTCAATTAAGAAACCAATTGATAGAATATAAGAAATAAATGTTACTATGTTTTTAGTATTAATTATTTTATGATAAAAATAAATAAATGGTATAATAATAGTTATTTTTCTTATAACATTTATGCATAATATATCATAAGATGCATTAGGCTCATAATAAAATGGTACTAAATTAATCGACATTGATAGTTTATGAATATATTCATTATCAGAACCACTAAATCTAGTGGGAGATTTTAAATAAATAATTAATGCTAGTAATATAAAATATATTAAAAAAGCTATAATATTAAATTTTACTCTTTTCTTTAACATTTGAGAATTACCTCCTTCTAGAAAAATATATATAAATCATGTTTTTATATAAAGAATACAATAAAGTTATCTCTATATACATATTTTGATTTCATAAAATATTTAGATCATTTTATTGTGTACCTTCTTTACTTTGATTGGAAATGTGGAAATTTTAAATTCCAAACTATTATTTAATCTCTTTACAATCTAAAAAAATATATTCTAATTTGATAGTCGTTAAATATTTTATAATTTTTACTCCTTATATTATTTTACTAAACTATCTAGTATTCTATGTATATTATTCAATATCTATCCTCCCTCTCTTTTGATAAACACATCTTACTTTATAGTTCTTTTTTACTTTAAATCAAAATGTTAATTAAAAAAATACCCTTTGTACAAGAGGCAACTATATTGAACAAAATACATTCACATTCGCTCTTTTTAAGTAAATTGTTGCTTTAGATAATATGAAATGACCTCCTAGTTGCCAATACGTGGATTTAAACTCATAATTAGAATAGATATTAAAATTAGAGTTCTTACCATAACGACAACAGGAGGTCACTATGAAAAGTATAATTGATGTTCGAATGGATATCCATAAGAAGACTTATAGTTTAGGTTATATGACTGCTTTTGGACTCGTTTTCCTTATCCTTCCAGGCTGTACAACTGCAAGTCCTTCCATAAGCCACCTGAACTGCTGGGGTGTTATTTCTCTAGTTTCGGATTCATCTCTAGGCCATTTGAATCTGCCATTTTCCAGTCTCTTGTAAAGGAGCACGAAGCCGTCACCCTCCCAGTACAGTGCCTTCATCACTCTCGCATTTCTACCACAGAACAGAAATACAGAATTTGAAAAGGGGTCAAGTCTGAACTGTGCTGTGACAAGTGCACTAAGACCATCAATCTGTTTCCTCATATCTGTATAGCCAACAGCCATATAGATATGCTCAGCCTTGGAGATATCACCTAACATAATAGTGCACCAATGATATTCGTTACTGTTCCTATGTCTGTATCACAGGGAAATTCTATACGAACATCACCTTTAGTTATAATTATGTTCTGTTTATCAAATGTGCTTTGATCAACAGAGACAAATGATGGAGCCTTTACAGCACCTGTTTCGATTGCCATCTTTCGCAGTTTCTTTAGCCAGCAGTAGTAGGTCTGCTCACATATGTTGTTCTGCTTGCACCATTTTCTGACGGGAAGTCCACTTTCCCTGCACGCTTTAATCCTTTCCACCCATTGCTTGGTCTTGATATCATCATTAATACTTTGAATATCCATGATCTCACCATCCTCTATATAGTAAATTTAGTGCTAAAATCACTATATATAGTAAATTTAGTGGCTAAAAACGCTATATATAGTAAATTTAGAATCTAAAAACACTTTAATTATCTAATATGGTGAGGTCTATTTCAATCCACTGTTATGAAATGACCGTTGTCAAGACATAAATAAACTTTCATAATATTTCTATTAAGTTTTATCATCAAGGGCATAGAAAGACCTCAAATCATATAGATTCTGCGACAGTTAACCAAACTGTAATACGTGGATTGGGACCAAAAAGTTAATGGTTCGTCGATAGCTCTATAATCTATATGCATGGATCATTGCTTTTATTATTCTTACTAAATCGCGACTTTCAGTAAGAACTCACAATGCCATAAAGTGGATAGTCTTAGATAGCTGAACCTGTACTATTAATTTGAAGTCCATCTATGCCTTCGATGTTGGGTTGTTTTGTCTATTTAACGACACTTTATTTCCTTTCTCTCAAGTTTAAAAAACATTAGTAAAGATTGTTATGAGATATGACCAGTCTCTATTCCCCATACAAAACATGCAAGCTCTCTTGCAACTGCTGTAATTGCGATATTTCTTTTAACTCCTCTAAAAATCATACGATGATACTTCTTCTGTAATCTAACAACTGCCTTATCTGCATAATCTATAACTTTTACATTCTGATCTTTCTGTTTTGATTTCACTTTTTTGCCTTTTTTGCCTATAGTTCCTCTTACAAGTACCTGAGCCGCCTCTACCATAGTTGTTCTAATCATACTGTTTCCCTGCTTGGTGATGCCCAGTCTATGATAAGACTCACCGCTTGAATCTTCACCTGGTGTAAGACCGCAATAAGACGCAAAGGCATTGGCAGTAGGAAATCTATCAAAATCAGAAGTTTCAGCATGCATGGTCATAGCTGCAGTAGTATCAATACCCTTGATACAGCGAAATTGACCTATCTTCTCATTGTATGTTTCCTTTTGAGATAACTCTTCTAATCTATGCTTGAATCTTTCTATCTTTTCAGATAGGATTTCAAGCTGTGATAGATATTCATCAAGTATTTCTCTATACATATCACTTAGTTCAAGTTCCTTAAGCCACTTAATATGAGCTGGAATCCATTTTGATTTGCCAGGATAATGATGACCGAATCTCAAGAGGAATGCATTAATATGCTGCTTAACCTTCTTTAGTTCAATCTTAAAGTCATGCATCATTCTTATGTATTCTTTGATTTCTACATCTTCGTCTGTTGGAACATAAACTGATTTATAAGTTCCATTAGCTAGGTTAGCTGCAATATTTTTCGCATCTCTTCTATCATTCTTCACTACTTTATTTTTTGCAGAACGATGCATAGTTGATGG
>NZ_QTUM01000074.1:0-8994 GCF_003435615.1 Catenibacterium sp. AM22-6LB | reverse complement strand
TAAAATAAAAAACTAGAATTATTACTTGAATAACTTCTAGTTCTATAATACGAAAGAGGCGAATGCCTCTTATAATTTTGCGGCTTTTTGGAAGAAGTAGAATCCAATCACAAACATTACTGAAATCATTGCCACGCCATAGTTCATATGTCCTGTAAGCTGTGAAATGAGTCCTACAAGAGTTGTACCCATGAAGGATGCACCCTTACCACAGATATCAAATAAACCAAAGTATTCACCTGATTTATTAGGTGGAATAATCTTCGCAAAATAAGAACGAGATAATGCCTGAATAGCTCCCTGGAACATACCTACAAAAATAGCTAAGATCCAGAATTCCCATTGTTTATCTAACTGAATCGCAAATAAGGCAATACCAGTATAGGCAATAATACATACTTTAATAAGTTTATCTGTTGGGTATTTCTTAGATAAACGTCCAAAGATGAGCGCAAATGGGAAAGCAACAATCTGAGTTACTAATAAGGCAATTAATAATCCATTTGTATTAAGTCCAAGGGCACTGCCATAGGCAGTGGCCATTTCAATGATTGTATAAACACCATCGATATAGAAGAAGAAAGAAATCAAATAGAAGAATACTTTCTTGTCTTCATTTAAAGTAGAAAGAGTATGTCCTAAACGTTTAAAACTATCACGAATAGGATGTTCCTGTTTCTCTACGAAATTTACCTGTTTATAGTTCTTTAAGAGTGGAACTGTCATACCCAACCACCATAATGCATTGATTAAGAAGGCGATTGTCATAGCACCGTTAAATGGAATACCTATTTTTTCATAGAATAAGACAAACACTAAGCTGACTACAAAAGGCACACAGCTTCCAATATAACCCCATGCATATCCTTGAGATGAAACATAGTCCATACGCTTGTCATCTGTAATATCTAAAAGCATGGAATCATAGAAAATCAGACTTGCATTATAACCAATCTTCGCAATAACGAATACACCTAAGAATAAAATCCAAGACTTAGGAACTGAAAAACAGGCTAAGCCCATTACACCTATGATCATACTAATAGTAAAGATTGGTTTCTTATATCCTTTTGTATCCACAATAGAACCAAGCACTGGTCCAATAATAGCGACAATAAGAGTTGTGAAAGAAGATGCATAACCCCAATAAGCTAAATAGTTGACTTCACTGATCTTTGCGAGAGATGCAAGATAGTTAAAGTAAATCGGGATGATAGTAGCAACAAGTAGGATAAAGGCGCTATTACCGACATCATACAATATCCAGTATTTTTCTAGTTTAGTCAATTTATTCATAGTTTCTATTAAACCTTTCATTTAAGTAATCATCATCAAGATGGTCAACATACTCATTAATGAGTGATACAGCTAAAGGTACTGCTTCATCCTTCATTTCTATTAAATGATTGATATCATTGGCAGCATGTTCATCTTTTTCATAGTTAATAAGTAATCCTTTATATTCTTCATACATACCACCTAACTTCATTACACTTAAGACAAAGTTTCTCTTCAATTTAGTAGGAGCAACAAGCCACTTTAAGATAAATAGTAGATCATGTAATGCTTTATCTACTTCTTCTGCCTTTAAATCAAAGAATGGGGCAATGACCAACGCAATTGTATAATCAGGATGAATATGAGTTGTTAAATTGGCAGTTAAAGGATCTTTTCCAATTCTTACAAGTAATTCTCTATCTAATTCAGATTCTAGTAAGCTATGAGTCATAGATAAAGTATTCTCTAATACACCAATTTCAGGATGTAAAGAACTATCTAATGTAAAGTGAGTAATAAATCCAATAGTATAAGCGAGTGCTGCATCTGTGGCATCCTGTTTAATCAGTTCTTTTGCATGTTTAAAAAAAGAATTGGCAGGAAGCTGATGCATTCCAAATCCTAATGATTTTACTGGATTCTTTTTATAGACATCATAATAAAAAAGAATATCTGGACCATGAATCCCAATATGATATAAATCAATATAGGGCATAATCCTCTTCTTGATGCTTTCATTAAGCTGATCTAAAACCTGTTCACCAAAAACATAATGTGTATAACCTGCTGGCATAAAAAAACCTCCTAGAACCTATTATAAGCAAGCATTTCTTAACATATATCAATTTTAGATTACAATTGTGTTAAGATTGTGTATCTTTATTATACAGTAAACATTCTATTTTGTTGAAAATTTCAACCATTTCAAAAAAATAAATACAAAATTTATGCAAAAGACAATAACTGTTAGGAAATAGAGTATGTTAAAAAATTAATTTTATGCTATAATGTGTTATACAGACAAAATGAAAGGGGTTACTTTATGGAAAAGACACTCGAATATGCAGGAATTAAAAACTATACAGGAAAAGCACATTATAATTTATGTCCTGCTAAATTAGTAGAATACGCTTTAAAGCGTAAAGAAGGATTATTAACTGACCAGGGTGCGTTAGTTGTAAAAACAGGAAAATATACTGGTCGTTCACCACATGATAAATTTATTGTAGATACACCAGAGGTACATGAACAGATTGCCTGGGGTGATGTCAATGTTGCCATGAGTGTAGAACACTACAATGCATTAAAAGAAAAAGTACTTGAATATATGAGTGACAAAGAATTATTTGTATTTAAAGGCTTTGCAGGAGCTGATAAGAAATATCGTCGTAAATTCACTGTCATCAATGAACTTGCATGTCAGAACCTTTTTATTCATCAATTATTGATTAGGCCTACAAAAGAAGAATTAGATAATTTTGGTTTAACAGATTATACAATTCTTGTTGCACCAGGGTTCCATTGCATTTCTGAAGTGGATCATACTAACTCAGAAGCAGCTATCATCATTAACTTTACAGAACGTACTGTTATTATTGTAGGTTCACAATATTCAGGAGAAATCAAGAAATCAGTATTCACAATCATGAACTACTGCATGCCTTTACAGGAAAACATTCTCCCTATGCATTGTTCAGCAAATATGGATCCTCGTTCTGGAGAAACAGCTATCTTCTTTGGTTTATCTGGTACAGGTAAAACAACACTTTCTACAGACCCTAATAGAATGTTGATTGGTGATGATGAACACGGATGGAGTGAAGAAGGTATCTTCAACTTTGAAGGTGGATGTTATGCAAAAACAATTAACTTATCTCCTACAGGAGAACCTGATATCTATCGTGCCATCCGTTTTGGTTCAGAACTAGAAAATGTAGTTGTAGATGCAAAAACTAGACAGCCAGATTATGATGATGGTACACTTACAGAAAATACACGTGTCGGTTATCCTATTGAATATATTCAAAATGCTCAGATTCCAGGAGTGGGAGGCGTACCTAAAGTCGTTATCTTCTTAACTGCAGACGCCTTTGGTGTATTACCACCAATTTCTAGGCTTGATCATGATGCTGCAATGTATCAGTTTGTTACTGGATTTACATCTAAAGTTGCAGGTACAGAAAGAGGCATCAGCGAACCACAGCCTACATTCTCTACATTATTTGGAGAACCATTCATGCCTCTAGACCCAGGTATCTATGCACAGCTACTTGGTTCACGTCTAGAAGCTTATGGTACTAAGGTTTATTTAGTGAACACTGGATGGAATGGTGGACCTTATGGTATTGGTTCACGTATGAAACTATCATATACACGTGCTATGGTCACTGCAGCAGTCAATGGATCATTAGATAATGTCATCTATTATTATGATTCACGCTTTAATCTTCATGTTCCTCAATCATGTCCTGGAGTTCCAGAATATGTATTAAACCCTAAGGATACATGGGCTAATAAGGAAGCATATGAAGATATGGCTAATGAACTTGCTATGATGTTTGAAGCAAACTTTAATACTAAGTATCCACATATGCCAGAAAATATTAGAAAAGCAGGACCACATCCTAAGAAATAAAAGCCACTTTATGTGGCTTTTTTGGAGGTTTTATGAGAGAAATAGGTAAGAGTAGAATAGAATATCCAGATACTTATATCGTGGTAGATATAGAAGCAACAGGATTAAATCCTGACACAGAAAGACTTATAGAAGTTGCAGCTATTAAGTATGTCAACCATAAAGAAGTGGCACGCTTTAGTGAACTCATTAACCCTTTAAGAGATCAATTACCTGTAGACTTACTAGATAAGGATAAGACTATCTATATAAGTGATTTTATCGAGAATCTCACTGGCATTTCTAATCGTATGTTACATGATGCAAGAGGAGAAAATGATGTCCTTAAAGAGTATATTAAGTTCATAGGGGATGATATGATCATAGGTCATAATGTCCGTTTTGATATTCGTTTCATCTATGATGCACTTCTAAGAGATTATGGAGTCCTCTTTCAAAATGATTATATTGATACATTGAAGATTGCAAGAAAACTATTACATAAAGATTTGAAACGCTATAGACTCAAGGATCTTGCAGATCATTATCATATTGATTATTCTCATGCACATCGTGCAGTGAATGATTGTGAAATCACGCATGATGTATATGAAATGATGATGGAAGATATCTTCAATAACTTTGGGACAATAGAGAATTATCGAAAGAAGAGAAAGACTAAAAAATAATTAGTAGATGATTCAAATAGATTGATTATGTGTATAATTATGATACAATATTGATATGAAAGAGGTGATGAATATGATTATTAAACCATCAGCTATGTTAAGAAATGATTATTCTTCTATTTCTAAGTTGGCTAAAACGTCAAAAGAACCTATTTATATTACAAAAAACGGTGAAGGTGACGGAGTATTTATGAGTTTAGAGGCATTTGAAAAAAGAGAACAATTGTTAGATTTGCGCTTCAGTGTGTTAGAAGCTGAAGAAGAAAGATTAAGCGGAAAGCCTACAATGAGCATTTCAGAAGCAAGGGAGGCTCTTGCTAGAAGAAGATATGGAAAATTGTAAAATTGAGATTCTTCCTCGTGCCTGGGAGGATCTGACTTCAATAGAAGATTTCTATTATTTAGAATATGGTATTGAAAGTGCTCAAAAAGTGTCAGACTCAATTTTAGAGTCTATTGAAACTCTAGAAGAATTTCCCAATATAGATGTATTTACACCAGATGAACGATTAAATCAATTGGGTTATAGAATGTTTGTCATTAATCAGAAATATGTTGCGATTATTAAACATGTGGATAAAAAAATATATATTTATCGAATTATTAACACAAAAAGGGATTACGATAAGTTATTTTTGTAACGTACTATCGATATATATATTTGATGAAGTATCAAAGAGTCATGGTAATATATATGACTCTTCTTTTGAATAAATATTCCAAAAACTACGCGAAAGCCCGCTCCTTTAGGTTTGGATGAATAACATACAATATAAATAACAAAATAATCAAAAAATAATTTTTTTAAACGCCTATTAATAGGCATTCTAGAAGATGAATCTAACGCATGGAGTTTCTAGCTGTTGTATAATCTTATTAGAAAGCTGATAGAGGTTATAAACAGATGCTAAACAAAGTGCTAATGCTTTAGAAATCTTCTCTTTAGCAGTTCACTTATAGGTATTCTAATAACATTAATGACTTTATTAAATCCTTCAAACACATGAAATAGCTTTATGATATTTTGTGTGATTTTTGCGATTGTTACTAGTATTACCAGATCAAACGTGTAGATAAGACCACTCTCATATATTGTTGAATTGTTTGTTGAAATTAAGTCTAGCAGATCACAGAAAACAATATTAATAGAATAATATACATTTTGAAAGTGAAGTGAATATTATGTCGAACTTTGTTGTTGAATTTCCATTAAAGATAGAAAAATATCAAGAGGATATTTTAAATAAGCGTTTCGAAATTGGCAGACAGATTTATAATTCATTAGTCAACGTGACTCAGAAGCGTTATAAAGAAATGATCAAGACAAAGAAATATAGAGACCTTATGTCTTCTTTGACTGGCAATAAGAAGACAGACAAAGAAATTTGGAAACAGATAAATGATATTCGCAAGCAGTATGGTATGTCAGAGTATTCATTTCATAAGGATGTTAAGAAGATGCAGAAGCATTTTAAAGATAATATTGATTCACTTACTGCTCGAAAGATTGCGGCTGCATTATGGAAATCTTATGAAAAATTCCTCTATGGCAATGGTAAGAAAGTCTATTATAAGAAATATGGCACATTAGATAGTCTTGAAGGAAAATCGAATGGTTCTGGTATCCGTTTCAAAGATGATATGATATTATGGAATGGTCTAGAAATTCCAGTTGTTATTGATTACAGTAATTATTATGAATATCAAGCTATGCAATGCAAAATCTGTTATAACAGAATCGTTAGAAAATTTTTAAGAAACAAGTATAAATATTATGTTCAGATTATTTTCAAAGGAAATCCACCGGTAAAGGTAGATGCTGATACAGGTGAAATAAAGCGTAATATTGGTGAAGGTGACGTTGGTTTAGACATCGGTACTAGAACTATCGCGATTGCAAGTCAATCCGATGTGAAGATATTAGAACTTGCAAACAGAATTCAGAATATTGAAAATCAGAAACGAAGGATTCTTAGAAAAATGGACAGGTCGAAACGTTTTACAAATCCTGATAATTATAATGAAGATGGAACTATTAAGAAACAAGGCAATAAAAGAGTTATATGGAATAAATCAAATCATTACATTAAATACCAGAATGAATTAAAAGAATTATACAGAAAACTAGCAGCTATACGTAGGTATCAGCACGAATGTCTAGCTAATTATATTTTATCTCTTGGTAACAAGGTGTATGTTGAAAAGATGAATTTTGCGGGACTTCAAAAACGTGCTAAAAAGACTGAAAAGAATGATAAAGGCAAGTTTAAGCGAAAGAAACGATTTGGTAAATCTTTAGCTAATAAAGCACCATCAATGCTGTTGACAATAATAAATAGAAAACTAGGTTATTATGGTGAGCAGCTAATAAAAATAGATACTTCTGAAGCAAAAGCAAGTCAGTTTAATCATTTCGATGGAACATATACCAAGAAATCCTTATCACAAAGATGGAATAGTTTTGATGGAGTAAAGATACAGAGAGACCTTTATTCAGCTTTCTTAATAATGAATATTGCAGATGATTTAAAGAGTTTTGATATTGATAAATGTAATGACAGATTTGAAAACTTTTATCGACTGCATAATTTGGAAGTTGAAAGATTAATAGGTAAAAAGAATTTAAGTAGTATATCAATTTAAAAGAGAAATATACAAAAGGTTTTGAGACGAGCCTAATGCCATCGTTAATTCATTCAATAGAATGATTGATAGTGAAAGTCTTATAGAAACTCATTAGTCTCATATGCTTTCGAGTATATTTGGAAGTGAATGTATATAAGAACTCAACGTGCTTTAGCCGTTGGAGTATCAGAAAAGTCACACCAACTGATATTATGGTATATAATTGGTATTCAATGCTGATGATAGTATCAGGATTGGTATTTATACTAATTGGAGATAGAAAGGAAAAGAACTAACATGAACAAAATCGCAAGCTTTACAGTGAATCATTTAACTTTATTACCAGGTATTTATGTATCTAGAAAAGATAAGGTAGGGGAAGAAGTTATCACTACTTTTGATATTCGTATGACAGCACCTAACAGAGAACCTGTTATTAATACAGCTGAACTCCATACAATGGAACATTTGGGTGCTACTTTCTTAAGAAATCATAAGGAATTGGCTGAAAAAGTTATTTACTTTGGTCCTATGGGATGTCGTACAGGATTCTATATGATTCTTGCAGGAGATCTAGAATCTAAGGATGTTGTAGACTTAGTGACTGAAATGTTTACTTTCATGGCTGAATTTGAAGGTGATGTTCCAGGTGCTGCAGCAAGAGATTGTGGTAACTATCTTGATATGAACTTACCTCTTACTAAGATTGTTGCGAAAAGATTCTTAGATAATACTCTTAAGAATATTACAGAAGAACATTTAGTATATCCAGACTAAGACTTCCCTGGAAGTCTTTTTACCTGTACGTACATATATTGATTAATTACTTACTTGTATGTATACTAATAAAGAGAGGTATCATTATGCATTTATTTCTGACAAGCTCAAACTTAACATTAAATGGTCAATATATTAATGAAGAGAATGGTTTCCGTTCTCTTCTTTTTGATGTTCTTCCACATCATATTCGTTGTCTTTATATAGCGTCTGATCCAATTGATACGACTCATAATGATGAATGGGGAAACTACCAAAAGAAAGCCTTGATGAATAGTCATTTCTTAGTAGATATATTTACTATCCTGGATGATCGAAACAAAGAGAAGACAGAAGAACTAGTGAAAGAATCAGATCTTATCATACTTGGAGGAGGACATGTGCCTACTCAAAACAAGTTCTTTAGAGAAATCCACTTAAAGAAGTATTTAAAGGAGTATGAAGGTGTGATAGTAGGTGTCAGTGCCGGTTCTATGAACTGTGCAAAGACTGTATACGCCATGCCTGAACTTCCGGGAGAATATCTTGATAAGAAGTATCAAAGATATCTTCCGGGGTTAGAACTCACCCAAACAATGATCATTCCTCACTATAATGAAATACATGATGATTGTTTGGATGGTGTTCAGATATTCAAAGATATAGCTTATCCTGATAGTGCCAAAAGAACATTTATAGTATTAGTGGATGGTAGCTTTATACATATTCATGAAGGAAAAGAAGTCATTTATGGGTTATCTTATAAAATAGAAAAAGGAAAACAAACACTTATACAAGAAAAAGGTTGTATGTTCACATTGGATTCATAAAGAGGGGTTATATTATAAATGTATTAAGAAACTCCCTTAAAAAATATCTTAATACACAAGAGCAAAAGAAAATTGTTTTTAACTCTCCCCTTAAAACATAATTGTATACAAGAAGGACGTTTCAATGCGAAACGTCTTTTTTGTAGTGTGCCGGGCATGGCACTAATTCAGTCGGAGATAAACCGACCACAGGTATTTACCG
>NZ_QTUM01000073.1:564-9901 GCF_003435615.1 Catenibacterium sp. AM22-6LB | reverse complement strand
AACAATTAAGGAGAGTTACTTTTTTGTTTCCTCCTCGTCATTTCATATTGTCTATATATGTAAATGGTTCAAAGTGATAATAGAAGAATAAGAAGGCTATATCACCAATTAAGAATGCATTAAGACCATATCTAAATAGTTCCTTCTTACATAAGAGTATGTCTCCAATCATATAGCCTAGTAGTGCTGGAAGTATAAGAAGAAATAATTTTGTTTGGTGAGAGAAGTAAGCCGTAAGGATAAAACCTAATGAGCATAAACCTTTTGTATAGATGTGATAACGTGTACGCCATGTACATACCATTATCAGAAATAATAGAATAAATAATACTATCATAATAATTTCCTTTCTGAAATAGTCTACCACAATTCAATGATGTGTGCTATAGTTGTGCACAAAGGGGGAAAAGACAAATGATTAAATTAATTGCGACAGATATGGATGGAACATTTCTAGATAATAAGAAGCAGTTTGATAAGTCTTTTATTGATTTATTTTTTGAGATGAAGGAACAGGGTGTACTGTTTGTAGCTGCAAGTGGTAATCAGTATGCCAGACTTTACCAGAAGTTTTTACCAATGAGTGAGGATATGTATTTTATTGCAGATGGAGGCAGTTATATTGCGAAGGGTCCAAATACATTAGAAGTATTTGATATGGACCGTAAGAAAGCATTTCTTGCAATAGAGAGAGTAAAGGAACATTATCCTGATTTTAAGATTATGATAGCAGGAGAAAAGTATGCTTATGCAAGAAAGAAGGATCATCTGACTAAAGAATTGACTACTTATTATTGTTCTTATAAGTTGATTGATGATTTTGATGAGATTGATGAACCTATTACTAAGATTGCGATACTTGATCCTCGTGGAGATATTAAGAATAGTGCAGGAGATATTACACGTATTTTACCTGAGGGATTACAGATTATTACATCTGGTAATGAATGGATGGATATTCAAAGAGATGGTGTAAATAAGGGTCTTGGTATGCGTTATATTCAGGAACATGAACAGATTTCTAGAGATGAATGTCTCGCATTTGGTGATCAGATGAATGATTATGCTTTATTAAAGTCTGTGAAGTATGGTTTTGCGATGGAGAATGCAGTAGATGAAATCAAGAAACTTGCTTATGGTATTACTGATTCTAATGAAGATCAGGGATGCTTAAAGATTATTAAGAAAGCTCTAAGAAAAAATAAAGAACAGGCCGCTAACGACCTGCATTAAAATAGAAATCACAATGATTTTGGATATCAAATGAAGAAAAGTATTTTTCTTCTAATGGTATCCATTTTTTTATAAACATATCAAGTGCTTCTTTTCCATTTCTTTTTTCTATACGTTTAAGTCTTAACGATTCGTCTATATCTACAAATATAGAAAGATCATAAGCATCTATTAATTCAGGATGACATGAATAAGACCCTTCTATGATATTAATAGGTTTATAAGAGTATAAGGTTCCTTCACTTATAGACATTGTGGAACAATCAAAAGGGCGATAAAGAACATCATGATGTTCTTTAAGAGGTTCTAATACTTCCTTTTTAAATCTTTCTCTATCCACATTACCACCTGGTTCATTATAGCGTTCTTGTGTACGCTGATATTCCTGAAGATAGAAATCATCCATATGAAATATATGACAATCAAAATATGCTTTTAATTTATTTGCAAGAGTTGTTTTCCCACTTCCACATCTTCCATCTATTGCGATAGTGACATGTCCCTTTTGTTGATATATTTTATTTATCTTCGCTATTAAAGACTGTTCATTATAAGGGAGATACTTGAGCCCTTCTTCTAAATAATGAGCCTGTAAGAGTTCTACTTTGATGTCTTTAGTAGAGACTTCTTGAAGTGTTCTATCTCCTTCTTCTGCTTTTCTTAAAATTGTGATATGTGGATAAAAAGGTTTATCATCAAACGGTATATCATGTGCCTTTAATGCTTTTCTTAATGTATTGACATATTCATCTAATACAGGATTATCTTTAATACCTACCCAATAAATCTTCTTGAAATGACCAATACGGTTCAAAGTAATGGTGATTTCAGGAAAAGGAATAGAATGAATAATTTCCATAATTTCATCCTGTCTATCTGTTTCACCAAAGAAAGCTAAAGTCATATGTAAATTATCTAGATCATAATACTTACCTTGAATCCCTTCTTCCTTTAAAGTATCCATGATTGACATTAATTCTTCTTTAAAAGAAAAATTAAATGTAAGTGCAACAAATTGTCTCATAAAATTCATCCTTTCTATGATATAATGAATAAGCTATGTGCATGTAGCTCAATTGGATAGAGTATCAGACTCCGGCTCTGAAGGTTGCAGGTTCAATTCCTGTCATGCGCGCCAAATATTGAAAAGAGGCAGCTTACGCTGCCTTTTACTATACACTATGTCTGATTCTTTCTATATGTATCGCAAGATAGCCTACTTCTTCGTCTGATATCTTTTCTAGAATCAGCTTTTCTATATAATCAGCGACACGACATGCAACAGCATAGCTTTCTGGGAACTTTTCTTTTGTATAGTCTGTCATAGAGACCTGTACATCTTCTTTACGGTCTAGACGGACCATTAAGAATTTAATATGGTTGACTAAACGAATATAAGCAATAGAGTCTTCATCAATCACTATATTAAATGTTTCTTCTACATAAATGACTGTTTGATGAATAATGCTGGCAACCTGTAATGAACGTCCAGGTGGCTGAGAACTCAAAGCCGCATGAATATGAAGAGAAATATAACCAATTTCATCATCAGTGATTTCATAACCTAATCTTCTCTTAATGATTTTTCTTGCTTTCTTAGCCACTTCATACTCATCTGCAAATAATAATCTAATATCACTTGTCAAAGGATTAGAGATGACCATATCATTCTTAATACGATCAATAGAGAATGCAATATGATCTGCAAGAGGTAAAAGAATCTTAGTATCTATATCACCAAATTCTTTTTCTGCATAACGGATAATTTCATTGGCTATTTCTAAGAAGATAGGATCTACACCCTGTAAGACATTCTTACCAGTATTCTTCTCTAAACTATAGCATTTAATATTTTTTCCAGGATTCTCAATCACATCTCCTGCTTTTCTTTTGAAGCCTATTCCCTTCCCTAGTAATATAACTTCTTTATTGAGTTCATCTTTTGCGACAACTCCATTATTGTTTAGCGTTCCAATGACTTCATAACGCTGTTTTTTCACTTTATTCTCCTTCATGTAATATCTGTTTTATTTCTGATACGATAATGACAACATGTGGTCCATAGGTAATTTGGATACCTTCTCCACGCATGTATATACCTGCAGCACCTGTTTCCTTTAAGGCTTCCTCATCAACTAATGTTGGATCCTTTAAAGTTGCACGCAGACGTGTTGTACATGTATCAACATCTAATATATTAGGAATACCACCTAATGCATCAACAATAGAATGGGACACAGAACTGTCTACGTCAAGACTTTTCTTTCTAGAATAGTCTTTTTTTGTATGCAGCTGTGTATCTTCTCCTCTACCTACTGTTTTAAAATCATAACGTTTAATCACAAACTTAAAAATCGAATAATAAAGTAAGAAATAAATAAAACCTATTATTGGGACAAAGACCCAGTTTGTTTTACTATTACCCTGTAATATACCAAACAAGAAGAAATCAATCGCTCCTGCACTAAAAGTGACACCTATCGCTATATTTAAAGCCTGAGCCACTGCATATGCACTTCCTGCTAGAAGCGCATGAATCAAAAAAAGTGGCGGTGCTTGAAATAAGAATGTGAATTCAATTGGTTCAGTAATACCTGTTAATATAGAAGTGAGTGAAGCAGAAAGTAATAAACCTCCTGTTTTTTTACGCTGGCTTGGTCTTGCACAATGATACATCGCAAGGGCTGCACCGGGCAAGCCAAATATCATAAAGATATATTCTCCCGAGAAGAAGCGAGTGGCTTCTACACTGAAATGTTTGACATGAGGTGAAGCAAGCTGCGCAAAGAAGATATTCTGAGCCCCCTGGATCAGTTGTCCATCCACTACCATACTGCCACCAAGTCCTGTCTGCCAGAACGGAAGATAGAACACATGATGTAATCCAAAAGGAATCAACATACGCTTTACAAAGCCAAATACGAATATACCTGCATAGCTGCTGTCTCTTATAAGTACACCTAAGCGATAGATAGCTTCCTGAACAGGTGGCCAAATATAAAAGAATAATATTCCTACAAAAACAAATGTCACACAACAGATAACTGGGACAAAACGTGTGCCTGCAAAGAATGATAAGTAATCAGGAAGTCGTGTCATATAGAACCTATTATGAAGATAAGCAACACCAAGTCCTACTACTATACCGCCAAAGACACCTGTATCTAAAGATTGAATGCCACAAATCGTATTGATTGTACCTAGTCTGACAAAATCAGCCACCTTCCCATCTACTATAAAACCATTAATAGTAAGTAAGGCATTAATAGAAGCATGCATAACTAAAAAGCTAACCAGTGCAGAGAAAGCTGCAGTCGCTTTTTCATGTTTTGCCATACCCATTGCAATACCTACCGCAAATAAAGCTGGAAGGTTATCAAAGACAATTTTACCTGCACTACACATAATTGTGAATAATGCATAGAGTGGTGTTCCCTTTCCTAATATAAATTGAAGATGGTAAGTCTGAATCATTGTCTCATTTGTGAATGACTGACCTATGCCCATTAATAACCCTGCCACAGGTAAAACAGCTATAGGTATCATAAAGCTTTGTCCTACACGTTGTAATTTACTAAATAGCTTACTAAACATGATTCCACCTCCTTCTTGTAGTATTATTTATTTTACCATTATATGGTATGAAAATCTAATCATTTTATTCGAACAATTTATGAGTTTTTCTTACAAAATAGGCCTTTTTGTATAATTCTTAAGTTATTTTTAAAAATTTCTTAATTCAATTTTATATGATAAATACTACATAATTTGATATTTCTTAATTATTTCTTAAGATTTTTCTTTATTTTTTAATATGAAGTGTTATAATAGAGCCTGTCGAAAGACAAAAGGAGAGAGAAAAATGGATAAGAAAACAAAAGAAATCATGAGTTTCGTATCTAATAGAGTAAGAACTCAGAAGACAATGTTCATTCCTGTGTTTGCTATTTCCGCTTTCGCAATCGTGGGTTATACAGCTGCTGATAGAACAGCACCTGTTGTACATTCAAATACAATTGAAGTTCCTTATGGAACTGTCTTAAAAGCTAGTGATTTTGCAATCTCTGATAACAGAGATCATACTGATACATTAAAAACTATGATTCATGCTGAATCTTATGAAAAGAACCAGTTAGGAACTTATACTGTTAACGTAACAGTAAAGGATTCTTTCAACAATGAATCAACTAAGACTGTTAATGTTAAGGTTGTAGATAATGAAGCACCAGTTCTTGAATCTAAGACTGATGATGGATTTGTCATCAATGTTGAAGCAAATGGTAGTAATAATTTAAAGGATTACATCAAGGCAACTGATAATGTTGATGGTGATGTAACAGATTTTATTAATTTTGATAAGGAATTAGATACAACTCAGTTAGGTGAACAGGTGATCAATGCATCTGTTGAAGATAACATGGGTAATGTCGCTACTAAGACATTTACATTTAATGTAGGTGATACATCTGCTCCTGAAATGAACTTAAAGAATGGTAATTTCGTAGTCAATTATGGTGATAACTTTGATATCAACAATTATGTTGAAGCAAAGGATAACTATGATATGAATCCTGTTTTATCTGTAGAAGGTGAAATTGATACTAAGAAGTTAGATGGTACTCAGCCTATTAAAGTAACTGCAACTGATGCAAGTGGTAATAAGACTGAAAATACTTATGATGTGACTGTAGCTGATATTGCTGCTCCTGCTATTACATTAAAGTCTACTGATATTAATGTAAAGAATGGTGGTTCATTTGATGCAAAGTCTAATATTGCATCTGCTATCGATAATCTTGATGGTGATGTAACAAGCAAGGTGAATGTAAGTGGTTCTGTCAATACTTCTAAAGCTGGAAGTTATACAGTTAACTATACAGTAACTGATAATGCTGGTAATACAGCTAATGCAAGTGCTAAAGTGACTGTCGCTGCTGCTCCATCTAGAGGTGGATACAATGCAGGTGGAACAAGCGTCAAGGGTGGACACAGTGGTATTGTTGGAACTGGTTTATCTAAAGTAGGTTCTGCTTATGTATTTGGTGCTTCTGGACCAACAGCATTTGACTGTTCTGGATTCACTTCATGGGTATATAGACAGAATGGTAAATCATTACCAAGAACTGCTTCTGCTCAGTATAGTGGAACTACAAGAGTATCTAAGGATGGCTTAAGTGCTGGTGACTTAGTATTCTTCGCAGGAACTTATAAGTCAGGTATCTCACATGTAGGTATCTATATCGGTAATGGACAGTTTGTTCATGCTGCCAATTCAAGTACTGGTGTTACAGTATCTTCATTAAATAGTGGTTATTATGCATCTCATTATGCAGGTGCTGGTAGATAAGAAGATCGAAAGATCTTCTTTTTTTATAAGGAGATTGTATGAAAAAAGTATTAAAGGTGATACTAGGAATCGTATTAAGTATTGTACTCGTTCTTGGTCTACTCTATGGTCTTTTTATCTACATGATCGAGTATCATGTCGAAACAGTAGCTAAAGAATCTTATTATGAATATGAGGTTGTGATGCAGTCAGTCGGAGCGCCTCTATTCTTCAGCAGTGCAGATGGACGTCTGCTTCTTAAAAAGAATGATACGATAATCAATAAGATGGACTTTACATTATCAGATGATGGTGGAAGTATTCGAGAAGAAGTGTGGAGTGTGAGCTGGTATAAGGATCATGTAGGTGTTGTGATTCAAGGAACTGAGCAGGATGATACACTTTATAATCTTTATTATAATGGCAAGACAAATAGTTCTATTGTGAATGGTCAGGATGAAATAACAACTAAAGGTGATATGGCTAATAATAATGCCGATGAGATTAGAAAAGAATTAAAGATGGTCGCTGATTATCTTAATTATGATGATATAGATTATGGTATCAGTGCTAAAGGATGGATGTATGCCACGGTATATAATAAAGATGGTGTCACACGTCATTTGAATTATTATGAAACTCATGAGCATGAATATGTTTATCAGGAAACTAAGAATGGTTATACAACGATATTAGGATTCTATAAAATAGAAAATGGTCAGGTTATAGATGAACATACCACATCATGGCATTGAAAAAGATTCCGTGAAGGAATCTTTTTATAATAGTTCTTTAAGTTTTTCAATAGATTCTTCTGTAGTAGCCCAGCTTGTTGCAAAACGTACTACAGTATGTGTATCATCATACTTTTCCCAGAAACCATAGCGTACATGCTTTTCTAATTCTTCTAGTTTCTTATTGTCAACAATAAAGAACTGCTGGTTTGTAGGAGAATCAATATAGAATTCATAACCCTTTTCTTTAAAGATTGTTTTAAGCTTTTCAGCCATATCAATAGCATGTCTTGAAATCTTGAAATAAAGGTCATCTGTAAAGAGAACATCAAATTGAACTCCATTTAAACGTCCTTTTGCAAGTAAAGCACCATGCTTCTTAATAAGGTTTACAAAGTGTGCTGGAGTATTATTCTTAGTAAAAACGACAGCTTCACCACATAATGCCCCTACTTTAGTACCACCGATATAGAATACATCAGTAAGTTCTGCGATGTCTTCTAGTGTTACATCAGTATCATAAGACATGAGACCATAACCAAGTCTTGCACCATCCAAGAATAAAGGCAAATTATAAGCATGACATACATCTGAGATTTCTTTTAATTCTTCTTTTGTATAAAGTGTGCCATATTCTGTAGGATGAGAAATATAAACCATACCTGGGAATACCATATGTTCATGGTTAGCATCGTTATAGAATGTATCTACTAATTCTTTGACATCTGATGCTTTTAGCTTACCTAAATACTGTGGGACAGTGAGTACTTTATGTCCTGTATATTCAATAGCCCCCGCTTCATGAGCAGCCACATGGCCTGTCACTGCAGCGACAACACCTTCATAAGGCTTCAACATTGTATCAATGACTAACTGGTTAGTCTGTGTACCACCTGTAATAAAGTAAATATCAGCTTCTTCTTTACCACATGCTTTCGCAATCTTTTTTCTTGCAGATTCAGAATATACATCTACTCCATATCCTGACTGCTGATCCATATTTGTTTCAATAAATTTTTCTAGAATGGCAGGATGTGCCCCTTCTGTATAATCACTTTCAAATGATAACATCTTTATATCCTCCGTTTTTTTGTATTCTACACTATTTTAGATATGAATACAAATAATGAAAATAATTCAAAAAATAGGAAGTAATTCACTCTGATGAATGAGTATATATATGTGTAAGCCACTTATTTCTTGTTTAGAATACTTTTACATAGAAAGATAAAGGAAACTCATTACTCGAATAGTCAATTCATACTATTTGGTAGGAATAGGAACAGAACTATACTATAATAATCAAAAAGGAGGAAAATATAAGTAACTAAATATATCGACTATTGTGATTAAATGTGTTCAAATCTACTCAAAGGAAAGCTTTAATATGAAAACATCAAATATCACAAATTATAAATCAAAGGATTTTGCTGAACTTTAAGGCGTACCTGTTAAGACATTATAACGTTGGGGTAGAGAAGAAACTTTATAGGCAAACCGAACTCCAACTAATAGGCGTTATTACACTTATAATTAGTATTTACTGAATCGCGTTGCATTTTTAAGATTTTGTATTGCAAAAGGAATTATTGTAGACCAGTGTATTGAAGAATATGGAAACTGTGTAACGATTTATTAGATGAAGTAATGGAACAAAAAATCAAAAGCATAATTTCAATACCCACAAACCATAGGTTAGTGAAAATTAAATTTCATAAGCACCTATTAAACGGCGTTCTCGAAGCTGAACCTAATGCATGAATTTTCCATTTGTTCTATAATTAGATTAGAAATCAGATAGAGAACTCGTGTAGGATATTGTTTCAATACTTCATGTGCTCTCCTGCAGGTTGCAAAGGGCTTCGTAAGTATAAAAAACAGATAGAAAGGGATGAGGGAATTGCTGAAGAGCTTCAAGACGGAAATAAATCCAACAGAGGAGCAGAAAGTCAGGATTCGTAAAACAATAGGTACTTGCAGATTTATCTATAACTTCTATCTCGCTCATAATAAGGAGCTTCATGAAAGTGGCAAAAAGTTTATG
>NZ_QTUM01000073.1:0-554 GCF_003435615.1 Catenibacterium sp. AM22-6LB | reverse complement strand
CTTCATGAAAGTGGCAAAAAGTTTATGAGCAGCAGCCAGTTTAGAGTATGGCTCAACAATGAGTATCTTCCAAGCCATCCAGAATATTCCTGGATCAAGGAAGCTTATTCAAAATCTGTAACACAGGCGGTAAATAACGGACAGACAGCATTTGAAAACTTCTTTAATCACAAGAGCGCCTTTCCAAAATTTAAGAAGAAAGGCAGATCTAATGTGAAGATGTATTTTGTAAGGAATAATCCAAAAGATTGCAGTTGCAAAAGACACAGACTCAAGATTCCGTCACTTGGCTGGGTACGCATCAAAGAGAAAGGATATATTCCAACTACAAAAGATGGAAACGTAATTAAGAGCGGTCATGTCTCAATAAAAGCTGACAGATACTATATTTCAGTTCTTATAGAAATCCCAGACAAAACGTCAGCCAATAATTCCAGTGAAGGAATCGGTATTGACCTTGGATTAAAGGACTTTGCGATTGTTTCTAATGGAAAAACTTATAAGAACATCAATAAATCTGCAAAATTAAAGAAGCTTGAAAAGAAGCTTATTCG
>NZ_QTUM01000072.1:0-10086 GCF_003435615.1 Catenibacterium sp. AM22-6LB | reverse complement strand
GTCCCAATTGGGACAATATCAACTTGGATACATTGAGACATTATCATATTGGAATCAGATTAGATATATTTCAATCGTCGGATACTATTGACTAACAGTAGGATATAATGTTAGATTATTAATCAGTTTATATATAAAGGAAGAGAAAAAATGATAAATACTTTCATGGAAATTGGTATATTAATTATTGGTTTTGTATTATTAATTAAGGGTGCAGATTTCTTTGTGGATGGAAGTTCTTCTGTCGCAAAAAGATTAAAAGTTCCTTCAATGATCATTGGACTTACAATTGTCGCAATGGGTACAAGCTTACCTGAATGTGCAGTCAGTGTTACTGCCTCAATGAGCAACAACAACGCTCTTGCAGTCAGTAATGTAGTAGGATCTAACTTATTTAACTTAATGGTTGTATGTGGTGTATGTACATTATTTGTACCTCTTGCAGTCTCTACAGATACATTAAAGAAAGAATTCCCATTCTCTATTATCTGTGCTGCTTTATTACTTGTATTTGGTTTAGATGGTATGCTAGGTAGAGTAGATAGTGCAATCTTTATTGTATTATTTGCAGCATATTTAGGATGGATGATCTATTCAGCATTACAGGCAAGAAACAAAGCATTAAGCGAAGACAATGATGAAGAAATCAAGCTATTACCAGTATGGCAGTGTATTGTTTATATTGTCGGTGGTGCAGCTGCCATTAAATTTGGTGGTGATTTCGTCGTAGAAGGTGCTACAGCTATTGCGACTATGCTAGGACTCAGTCAGAACCTTATTGGTTTGACTATTGTCGCTTTAGGAACAAGTCTTCCAGAACTTGTGACTTCTATTGTAGCTGCAAGAAAGAATGAAATCGATATGGCTTTAGGTAACGTTATTGGATCTAATATCTTCAATATCTTACTTGTATTAGGTATTGCCGGGGTAATTAGTCCTGTTGCGATTATTGCAGAAAACTTGATTGATACATTTATTCTCATTGTAGTAAGTACTCTTGTATGGATATTTGCATGGAAGAAGAAAGAACTTGTTAAATGGCAAGGTATTGTGATGCTTGCTATTTATACAGCATATCTTGTTTATATTTGTATGCGTTAAGAAGGCGATGCCTTCTTTTTTTTATTGGTTGCTTGATAGTTGATAGCGCAACTGGCAATATTAAGCTATATTTGAAGTGAGGAGGAAATTCAAAATGTCAATTTCAATGAATTTGTTATTAGTGCTTATACCTGCACTTATTATCTGGGGTGTGATCATCTATGTTGTTTACTTACTCATTGTCGCATTAAGAAAATATATTAAGTCAGAGCCAGTACGCAAAGAAAAGGAAGAGTATGCAAAAACACTAGGAGGTGTCATTAAGAAGCACCGTATGGAATGTCAGATGACTCAGGAATTTGTGGCAGAAACACTTGGTGTATCTAGACAGGCAGTCTCTAAATGGGAAAAAGGTTCATCTGATCCAAGTACAACTAATCTTATAGCGCTTGCAAATCTATTTGATATCACACCAGAAGAAATGTTGAAAGAAATACGATAAACTTTACAAAAAGACCTACCATTTTAAGTGGTTATTTATTATAATTGTGAAGTATTTTTTTTAAAATACTGAATTTAAAATTTAAGGGGAGTTTGTAGTATGATTCAATTTTTTAAAAACAACATCGAACCTAGAAAGAAATTAAGAACAGCTGAAATTATTGTTCTCATTGCATTAATATTAGGTTCAATTATTTCTCTTTGTGTAGGTCTTAAAGAAGTACATTCTAATCCTGGTAAAGTGGATTATGTACAAAGCATTGTAATGAAAAGAAATACACAGGATGAAGACTATAGTTCAGACAACACAGTATGTGATGTTACATATAGTAAAGGTGACAAACAGCTTGTTGTTTCTTATTCTTATGAAGAATATACACAGTTGAAGAATAAGACTATTACTGCTTATGAATTCAAGACAAGTAATGGAACTGATTTATACTTTGATCACAAAGATGTGAGTCAGAAAGAAGTTAAACATTCTTATAAGCAGGTAATGGCAAATAAGACTATGTACATCTTTAACCTTGCATCTTCTTTATTTATCTTAAGCTTATCATTGGCTTTAATGTTGTTATTCTCTAAACAGTTTACAACATATGAAAAGAGCTGGTTCATGTCTATCATGCTCTTAGCTACTATTTTCGCTGTTGCTTTCCCAGAAGAAAGTGCAAATGGTGTTAATGGTATTGTGATCATGTTATTGTATCTTTTAGATACATTCTTAAATATCTTATGTGAATTACTCATTTCTAAACAGTCTCGTTACAACTTCTTAGTATCTGTTGCTGTAGAAATTGCGGAAATCGCAATGTGTGTTGTATTAATGTATCGTTTTGCAACAATGGTAACTACATTATTCTTCTGGCTACCTATTGATATCATAAGTTATATCAACTGGTCTAAGCATAAAGATGAAGAAGAAGATGAATTGACAATGGTAAGAAAACTAAAAGGATATCAAGAAGTACTTGTTATTGTAGGTATCTTTGTATGGACTATCGTTGTTGGTTATTTCATCAGTGGTTTAGATATTGCAACTGATTTCTATACAAATAAGACATTAGAAACATGGATCATTTATATTGATGCCTGTGCCTCTGCAGTAGGTATTGCGAATGGTTTATTTATCTTCTTCAGATTAAGAGAACAGTGGATTGCATGGTATATCTGTGCTGGGTTAGAAGCTATTATTAACATCTTATCTGGACAATATGTATTATTAATTCTTAAACTTGGTTACTTCACTAATACAACTTATGGTTATATTAAATGGACTAAATATATTAGAGAACACCAGAAAACAAACGAAAAACTATCTTTATTCTAATTAAATTTCTCTATAACTTGAGAGTAGCTCATAAAACTGCTACAATAAGAACGTAAAAAACATAAAGAAACAGGAGTGATTATTATGGCAATTGCTGCAGGAGATTTTAGAACTGGACTTACATTAATCGTTGATGGCGATCCTTGGGTTGTTTTAGACTTCCAACATGTAAAACCAGGTAAAGGTGCTGCTATCTTAAAGACTAAGATGAAGAACTTAAAGACTGGTTCTACACAGGACAGAAACTTCAACGCTTCAACAAAATTCGAAGCTGCTAACATTGAAAAGAAAACAGCACAGTACTCATATGAAGCTGATTCTACTTACTATTTCATGGATATGGAAACATATGATACTTATGAATTATCAGAAGAACAGATCGGATTCAATAAATATTTCATCGTAGAAGGAAGAGAAGCATCTCTTATGTTCTTTGAAGGTGATTTATTATCAGTATCTATCCCAGAAAAAGTTGAATTAACTGTTGTTAAGACAGACCCAGCTATTAAAGGTGCACCATCTAACCAGACTAAGGATGCTGTCACTAATACTGGTCTAACATTAAGAGTACCTCAGTTTATTGAAGAAGGCGAAGAAATCGTTGTCTTCTCATCTGATGGAAAATACGCAGGAAGAGCTTAATATAAGCTCTTTTTTCACATATGAATAAAGTTGTACTTGTAACTGGTGGTGCTCAGGGGATAGGGAAAGCCATCATATTAGAACTTGCGAAAAACCATTATGATGTAGTAATCAACTACCTTACTTCTAATAAAGCAGCGGCTTTATTAGAAGAAGAGATTAAAAAGAATTATGATGTACGTGTAATGACTGTTCAAGCGGATGTATCAAAGGAAGAAGAAGTGGATGCCATGATTTCTTTAATAGAGAAAAAATGGGGTGGTGTTGATATTCTTATTAATAATGCTGCGGTTGATTTATCCAATCTCTTTCATCTTAAGACAGCAGATGAGTTTAGAAAGACATTGGATGTGAATGTCGTAGGGGCATTTAATTGCAGTAAGCGTGTCTATAGACATATGCTTGATCAGGAATATGGACGTATTATTAATATTTCTTCTACCAATGGTATAAATACTTATTATCCAATGTGTATTGATTATGATGCCTCTAAAGCGGCATTGATCTCATTAACACATAATCTTGCCTTTGAATATGGGCCATATATTAATGTGAATGCAATCGCACCAGGATTCATTGGAACAGATAATGAACTAGATGGATATGATGAAGAATTCTTAAAAGAGGAACAGGAAAAGATTATGGTGAACCGTTATGGTAAACCAGAAGAAGTGGCTTATCTTGTGAAGTTTCTTATTAGTGATGAAGCGAATTTCATCAACAATACAATTATAAGAATAGATGGCGGTCAGAAAGGCAGCTGTTAAAAAAGGTCCTGAAATCAATCAGGACCTTTCGTGTTATTTCTTTAAAACATTTGTAAGGGCGAATAGAATAGAGAGTTTACTATATTCTAATGTCAAACCACCCTGGATATAAAGTGTATAAGGTGCAACAACAGGTGCATCTGCACTTAATTCAATTGTACTACCAGAAGTAAATGTACCAGCAGCCATTACTTCATCATGAGGATAACCAGGCATTGGTGCAGGCATAGTGGCTACAAATGAATCAATTGGAGAACTATTCTGAATAGCCTGTGTAAATTTTACTAGGTTTTCTTCTGTACCAAGTTCTAATGTCTGAATAATATCAGTTCTTTCTTCATTGTATCTTGGAGAGACATTATTAAAGCCTAACTTTTCTAACATATAAGCACTAAATACAGCACTCTTTAAAGCATTCTTTACGGCATTAGGAGCCATAAATACACCCTTGAAGAATGTATTATTCATATTGAAGTTAGCTCCTAGATCTTTACCAATACCAGGTGCAGTTAATCTTTCAGCACACATAAAGATTAAATCTTTTCTACCTGCAATATAACCACCAGTAGGAGCAATACCTCCACCTAGGTTCTTCATTAAAGACCCTACAACGATATCAGCGCCGATATGTCCTGGTTCCTTCTTTTCTACAAGTTCACCATAGCAGTTATCTACCATGATAATAACATCCTTATTGACTTCTCTGATCTTAGTAATAATACGTTCAAGTTTAGAAAGTGTTAAAGATAAACGTGAAGAATAACCCTTAGATCTCTGGATTTCTACAAGTTTAACATCATTCTTTTTTAAACGTTCTACGATTTTATCATCATCAAAATCATTATCAACTAGATCAATCTGTTCATAAGATACACCATGAGCCTTTAATGACTGACTAGATTCTCCTGAAATACCAATCATTTCCTGTAAAGAATCATAAGGTGCTCCAGATAATGAAATCATTGTATCACCATGCTTAAGTAAAGCCGATAAAGTTAAATAAAGCGCATTTGTACCACTCATGATTTGTGGTCTAACTAATGCATCTTCGCATCCAAGAATAGTTGCGAAAATAGCTTCTAGCTTATCTCTTCCTGAATCATAGCTGCCATATCCATTCATGTCCGCAAAATCAGAATAGCTGACATTATTCTCAATAAATGCAGAAAGAACTCTGTTTGAGTTATAGAAACAAACATCATCAATCTTTTCATAAATGTCTTTTAATACAACATCAGATTCATTCGCAATTTTTAATAAGTTTTTATCTATTTGTTCTAATATCATAATCTTTCTCCTTTGAATACCTGTGCTATTATACACCAAATACACCACTATTTTAAAGAAATTCACAAACTCTTAGAATTTTAAATCCTTACAAATAAGATGATTTGTTAAAGGATTGTTTTGCTCTGTTTACTCTGTTCAAGAAATCTATTAGAATATCTAATGAAAGGGGTTTACATATGTATAAGGTAATAGAAGTAAAACAGAGTATATTTGAAGATAATAATAAGGATGCAGATTTATTAAGACAAGAATGCAAAGAGAAGGGTGTTTTCTTACTTAATATCATGTCTAGTCCGGGTTCAGGAAAGACAACCACATTATCACGTACTATTGAAACAATCAAAGATGAAGTGGATATTGGTGTGATGGAAGCAGATATTGATAGTGATGTGGATGCGCACACTATTAGCCAGTATGGTGTACGTACAATACAATTACATACAGGAGGCATGTGTCATTTAGATGCGGATATGACAAGACAGGGATTACATGAATTAGGAATGGAAAATCTAGATCTTGCAGTATTAGAGAATGTAGGAAATTTGGTATGTCCTGCGGAATTTGATACAGGTTCCTCTTTAAATATTGCGATATTGAGTGTGCCAGAAGGGGATGATAAGCCTTTAAAGTATCCACTTATGTTTGAAGTATGTGATGTAGTACTTATTAATAAGGTGGATGTTCTTCCTTACTTTGATTTCGATATAGAAAAGTGTAAAGAGAATATTCATTATCGCAATAAGAATGCAAAGGTGTTTGAAATATGTGCAAAAAGCGGAGAAGGAATCAAGCCTTGGTGTGATTACCTTTTAACACGTATAAGAGAATGGAAGGAATAAAACAATGGCCTATAGAGATAATATTGATAGACTTGCAAGACGTATTACAGATCGAATACCAGTGAAGTTCAAGAAACTTAAGGAAGATGATCCTGAATACAAATGTTTAAGTGAAATCTTGAATGATGAACAATGTAATTTATGTTTGTTTTTTGAAGTACGCAAACCTATGTCCTTTGAAGAAATTCTTAAAAGAACAGGCTGGGAAGAAGAACGTGTTGAACGTGTATTAAAAGAAGTATGTGATATAGGGATGATTGAATATAACTGGGAAAATGAAGATCATCATAAACAATATGTGATGCCTCAGTTCGTCCCTGGTTCTGCAGAATTCATGGTTATGAATAATGATTTAGTCAAAGAACATCCAGTTGTGACTGATTTCTTCGAACAGATGACAAGATTACCACTAGAAAAGGTTACTCCAATGGTGCCTCCAGGAGGGGCTGGTATTGGGATGCATGTTATTCCAGTAGAAAAATCGATTGAAGCCAATCAGGAAGCGGTGTCTGTAGAAAAGATTTCTCATTGGTTGAATAAGTATGATAAGTATGCTTTATCTCCATGTTCATGTCGTAGACAACAAAGAGTTCGAGGAGAAGGTACAGGTGATATTGAAGCCGATGTATGTATTGCGGTTGGTGATATGGCTGATTATGTTGTAGAGACAAATAAAGGTGGTCATTACTGTACTTATGAAGATGTTATTGAAACATTAGAAAGATGTGAAAGAAAAGGGTATGTGCATCAGATTACAAATATTGATGGTGAAGATAAGATCTTTGCGATTTGTAACTGTGCAGCAGGTGTATGTAATGCCTTAAGAACAAGTCAGCTCTTTAATACACCAAATATGTCTGCAAGTGCTTATCGTGCACATGTGGATGTCAGCAAGTGTGTAGCCTGTGGTAAGTGTGTAGAAGTATGTCCAGTAGGAGCTGCAAAGCTTGGACAGAAGCTTTGTACAAAGAAGGGGCCTATTGAATACCCACAGGTAGAATTACCAGATATGATTAAATGGGGACCAGATCATTGGAATCCTGATTTTAGAGATACTGCCAAAGTCAATTGTCATGAAACAGGAACTGCGCCTTGTAAAACAGCCTGTCCTGCTCATCTTCCTGTACAGGGCTATATCAAGATGGCCAGTGTTGGACGTTACATGGATGCTTTAAAGCTTATTAAAGACTTTAATCCATTCCCTGCCGTATGCGGTTCAATCTGTAATAGAAGATGTGAACAGGAATGTACACGTGGATTATTAGATGCCCCTCTCGCAATTGATGAAATCAAGAAGTTTATTGCGGAAAGAGAACTTAATGAGGAAGAACGCTATATCCCATTATGTGAAAATGAAGAAGGTGGATTCTATCCTCATAAGATGGCTATTATTGGTGCAGGTCCTGCAGGTATGAGCGCTGCTTATTATTTAAGAATCAAGGGTTATCCTGTCACTGTCTTTGAAAAAGAAGAAAAGCCAGGTGGTATGCTTCGCTATGGTATTCCATCATTTAGATTAGAAAAAGATGTCATTGATGCAGAAATAGAAGTACTTAAGGCGATGGGCATTGAATTTAGATGTGGTGTAGAAATCGGTAAAGATATCACTATTGATGGATTACGTGAAGAAGGCTATGAAGCCATCTATCTTGCGATTGGTGCACAAGGCGGTAAGAAATTAAATATCTCTGGAATGAATGAAGAGTATGTTATGACAGGTGTTGATTTCTTAAGAGAAGTCAATAGAGAAGAAAGTAAAGATATGCTTAGTGGTCATGTGGTTGTCATTGGTGGTGGTAACGTGGCTATGGATGTGGCAAGAAGTGCTTTAAGAAGTGGTGCAACATCTGTTGACTTATTCTGTTTAGAATCAGAAAAATATATGCCTGCTAGCCCTGATGAAGTAGAAGAAGCCATTCATGAAGGTATTACTATGCATTGTGGATGGGGTCCTCAGGAAATCAAGGATCATACAATTACATTAAAGAAATGTATCTCTTTAAGAGATGAAACAAGTGCTTTTAATCCATCTTATGATGAAACACAAACAGAAAGTTACCCATGTGATTATGTCTTATTATCTGTAGGACAGGATATTATTCCGGTAGAAGGATTAGATATCAATACAAATCCAAATGGTACAATTCAAGCGGATGCTATTACTTTACAGACTTCTGTACAAGATATCTTTACAGGAGGAGATGTCTATACAGGTCCTCGCTTTGCGATTGATGCGATTGCTCAGGGTAAAGAAGCGGCTGAATCAATGCATCGTTATGTACATAAGGGTCATTCTTTAACTTTAGGTAGAGATTTACACCAGTTTACTCAGTTTGATAAAGATAACATCTTAATCACTTTAGACTTTGATCATTCAAAGAGACAGATTCCAGGTACTAAACAGGGTCTTGCGACGGAAACATTTAAAGACTTACGTTCTACATTTACGTCTGAACAGGTACAAACAGAAGCAAAACGCTGTCTTGGATGTGGTACAAGTGTGGTAGATCCTAATAAATGTATTGGATGTGGTCTATGTACAACTAAATGTGAATTTGATGCAATCAAGCTTACACGAGATATTCCAGAAGGAAGCAATATGGTAAGATCAGAAGATAAGTTGAAGGTCATTCTTCCTTATGCTGCAAAAAGACAGATTAAGATCTTACGTAATAAGAAGAAATAAAGATGCATGAATTAGGTATTGTCGTACATATTGTTAGAACATTAGAAGATGTTGCACAGGAAAACAGTCTCACAGATATCCGTAGGGTCACTTTACAGATAGGCAAGGTCAGTGGTATTGAACCAGACTATTTAGTAGACTGCTGGGAATATTATAAGAAGAAAGTGCCATTGCTTAAGTATTCCACACTTGATTATGAATGGATTGAAGCTATTACAATCTGCCATAACTGTCAAAATACTTATTCTACAATCGATTATGGCAGAGAATGTCCTTATTGTCATAGTGGGAATACTGTCTTACTGCAAGGCAATGAATGTTTAATTAAAGAAATAGAAGGAGAATAACTCCATACAAAAAATCCTCTCTGTAACACGAGAGGATTATTTTTTATGGATATCTTCTGTACCTGCTTTTATAGCAGTTTCATAATACCAGAGTTTATGGTCAATTGTTTCTAGTTGTTTTTCTAATTGTCGCATTTCTTCTAAGACAATCTCTTTTCTTCTCACAAAGAGTTGATAACGTTCTTCTAATGATTCATCACCACGTTTAACCATTTCTACATATTGTTGCATTTCAGAAATACTCATACCTGTATTCTTGAAACATTCAATAATACGCAGCATAGAAATATCTTTTTCTTTAAAGATACGATAACCTGATTCATTCTTTTCTAAGAAAGGAATGAGACCCATCTTATCATAATAACGAATAGTAGAAACAGGTAAAGACATCATTTCAGATACCTGCTTAATTGTATAAGTCATCGAATCACCTCTTTAATAGTATAAGAAATAATAAAAAAATATGCAAGGAATTGAGTCATGACGAAGGGACAACCCTTCATCAAAGATGAATGAGAAATTGCGAAATAAGTAAGTATTAGGAGTGTAAATTAGGTATTTACAAGAAAAAGTAAAATATTTCTACCCGAATTGCAAGCAGAAACTGGAAATAAGAAGATAAATTAGTTTTTGTAGAAAATAG
>NZ_QTUM01000071.1:0-10248 GCF_003435615.1 Catenibacterium sp. AM22-6LB | reverse complement strand
TAGAAAATGCCATGCCCCTGTTTGACATGACATATAAGCGACTGCCTGTCGCACAAAAATAGAGAAGCAATTTGCTTCTCTATTCATCGTCTTCACTTGTGATAAACTCATCATAAATAGCTTTGATAGCTGGTTTGAAATAACAGTTTCTTACACCTACGATGATATTTAATTCTGATGAACCCTGGTCAATCATCTTAACGTTGATATTTTCCTTCGCAAGTGCTTTAAATACTCTTGCTGAAGTACCACGGCTGTCCTTCATACCACGACCTACGACCGCAATGAGGGCTAAATCAGATTCTAAGACAATATAGTCTGGCTGTACTGCACGATGTAATCCTGCAAGAATAGCCTGTTCTTTTTCAATGAAGTCATCGCTATTCACAATGATAGTCATTGTATCAATACCAGAAGGCATATGTTCAAATGATAAGCCATGTTCTTCAAATACCTGTAGTACTTTACGACCAAAGCCGATTTCACTGTTCATCATGTCTTTTTCAATCATAACAGTCGCAAAACCTGTTTTACCTGCAATACCCGTAATAACATGATCTGGTTTATGACAAGTACTTTCTACAATTAAGGTACCTGGATCTTCTGGACTATTTGTATTCTTGATTAAGATAGGAATACCTTCGTTTCTTACTGGGAAGATGGAATTCTGATGTAGAACACTCGCACCCATATAAGATAATTCTCTTAGTTCTTTATAAGTGATTGTCGCAATTGGTTTAGGATCTTTCACAATACGAGGATCTGCAATTAAGAAACCTGATACATCAGTCCAGTTTTCATATAAATCTGCGCAGGCACATTTTGCAACAATAGAACCAGTGACATCACTACCACCTCTAGAGAAAGCTTTAATACGTCCTGATTCATCATTTAACTGTCCATAGAATCCTGGAATAACTGCATAATCATGTTCAGATAAAGCTTTTGTGAGAGCTGCATCTGTTCTCTTTTCATCATATCTCCCATGTTTATCAATATAGATTACATCGGCAGCATCAATAAAGTCAAAACCTAAATAATTAGCTAATACTTTACCATTTAAATATTCACCACGTGAAATTGTATAATCAAAACTATTCTGTTTCTTGATTTCTTCTTTAATTTCTTTAAAGTCTTCTTCTAAAGAAATATCAAGACCTAATTCAGTAATGATTTCATTGTAACGTTCTTTGATTCTGTCATAGATTTCTTCAAAATCATCTTTATTGTGATGTGAATAAGCTAGAATCAATAAGTCTGTTACTTTTGTATCTTCTTTATTTCTTTTCCCAGGGGCACTGGGAACCACATAATGACGATCAGTATCTTCTAGAACGATGTCATGTACTTTTTTAAACTGAGTTGCGCTGGCTAACGATGAGCCACCAAATTTAACCACTTTCATATCTTTATTCCACCTCACGCTTTTGTATAAAGATTACATGATATGGCTAAATTAATCAATATATTTTTTGCTTAATTCGAATATTTTTTCAAAATAACTTCGATTTTCTTATAAGAAATGAATGTTATAAGTGAAATGACACCATATTTAAAGAGATTGAATGGAACAAGTGATGCAATAACCATAGTTGTCATATCTTTTACTAATGGATTGATCTTAGAGAACATACCGATGATGGCTTCTGTAGACATACCAAATAGTTTAGCATACATTGGGAACATCACTAATAGGTTTGATGCAATCGCAAATAAGCTTGTTGCAACAGTTGCAAGTACCATACCTATTACAGCACCCTTCTTAGTACGATGCTTTCTATAATATAAGCAGGCTACTCCCATATAACATACGCTTAGTAAAAAGTTAGATGCTTCTCCTACAAACATAGTTGTTGTTGGTTTAAAGAGAAGGTTTAAAACGATCTTTAAGAATGCAATTAATACACCAGTTACTGGGCCGAATACAAATCCACCAATTAATACTGGGAAATCTGAGAAATCAAATTTAATAAACATTGGTACAAATGGAACATTGAAGTCCAATACCATTAAGATTGCAGCTAATGCACCAAGTAGTGCTGCCATTACTAGTTTTTTAGTTTTCATTTTTGCCTCTTTCTATGGCGAAAAAAAATCTCCTATATATCTTATAGGAGATTGAAAAAGTCATTTCAAAAAAACGCCATCTTTTTCCATCCGGACTATACCGTCGGTACTGGAATTACACCAGTTCATGCTTTACGCTCGCGGACTATTACCGCCGATCAGGAATTTCACCTGCCCCAAAGATACAAAAACTATTATAGAAATGTTATATGAAGTTGTCAACAGATAGAAAAAAATAAGGGAAATCCCTTATTTAGTTCTTCTCTTTAAAAATAATACGACGCCAGAAGATAATACTAAAATACAACCTATTGCATAGATGAGTGTTGTACCCACACCACCTGTACTAGGTAGTAATGAGCCATAGTTATTCAATACATTGACTTGATCTACCACATCATTATCTACCTTTACAACACCTTTCCCATCAGTATCCGATGTAACAACTATCTTTATAGGTGTTTTTATTAAGTTGTAGCCTTTAGGCGCTTCTATTTCTTTTAAGTAGTATGTATCTGCTTGTATTCCTTTAATATTAATCTTTCCATCACTATAGGATGTTAGTGTAACATTTCCATTCTTACTATTATAATCAAAGTTACTTCCTGATTGAACAAATTTTAATGCATTATCTTTAGTTGGATTTAGATCTTTAGATAAGATAAACTTTGCACCAGCAAGTGCTTTATTATATCCAGTATATTTAAATATAGGGATACTGTAAGTAAATGTTTCTGTTTTAGATTCTTCAGTTCCTGAGTTTTCACCATAAGTTAAATAAGAAGTATTAACGAGTGGTGTATCAATAGGTGCATCATTACTAAGCATCACTAAATACTTAATATAGATCTGTGTCAACTTACCTGAGTCAATATCATCTTGATATTTCTTATAAAACGAATCAGTAAAAGTCAAGTGAAAATTACAGCCGTCATTTGTATTGGTTGTTGAAACGTAATCGTTATATTTCTTCAAAGATTTACGCTTTAAGCTTTCATCTTTTTCATTACTATAATAGGCAATACCATCTTTAAGTACAGAATTATATTTCAAATATTGATTCATATAGTCATGTAAACAATAGTTTGTGACATGTGGCTTAACATTAATGATCGTTTCAAAGAAGACATTATCCCCACGATTCATTGAATTTCTTTTCTTATTATTACTTATTGTTCCACCATTGGCAACAAGCTTACTGACACTAGGAGAGGCATGCTTGTCTCTTATTTCTACTTTTGGATGAGTTGTATCAATACTGCAAGCTGTTCCTGTACTGGTTTCTACTAAGTAATATCCTAGTGGTAAGTTTTCAAATACAACTTTCGCATTTGTCTCATTAGATGCTTTTGCAGTTCCAGTTGGTAAAATCTTATTATTCTTCGCATATTCCATGGCAAGAAGACCAAAGTTACGTGCACCAATTTCATTTTTTTGATCATCTTTAAAAGTAACATAACCATCATTATTTGTTTCTATATATTTTTTTGCAGCACTTGAATTAATAAATCCATCCCAGGAATCACCATTTCTTATATATGAATAAGCCCCTTTGGTTTCATCAAAACTTTCTAGTGTTAAAATTTTAAATATCTTATATGTTTCCCCAGGTTTTACATTTGTAACTGTAACTTTACCGTTTGTATCTACTGCCTCAACAACAGTAACCATTGAAATAACCATCATAAATATACACATAATGGCTATAACTCTTTTCGTTAACTTCCCCATCTTTTCCCCTTTATGCAACAAAGCTATATACTAGTTTTTGTTATCATAACTCATATTTACATGAATAATTGCGACAATAATATAACGCTATTTGATAAGCATTTCAATAAAAAAATAGCTCCTTTTCAAAAAGAGAAACATTGTGATATCACAACAACTATAGAACTTAACTTTTTTACCTTTAAAAACGTTAATATATTCGATATAATGGAAGAGAATTAAAAAAGGTGGGTACAATATGTCAGATAAACAAAACAGCATGCTTGAAGAAGAAAGAGAACCTCTTTCTAAAGGCTGGATTTTTGCAGGTATTGTTCTTTTTCCACTGATCCCTTTTGTATTAATATATTTTAATAAACATTTAAAGAGGAAAATGAAGATGATTTTAGGTATTGTTTATTTTGTTTTCTTGTTTGGTGTTTATCAATATGCATGTGTTGCACAGGGACCAGTATTAAGTAGTGTGATTATTCCTGATCAGTATGTCACAGTGAAGCAGGGAGAAACATACCAGATTCATTACAAGACTGATCCTCAGAAAGTGAAAGTAGAATATACACATTATTCATCTCAATATGCCAATGTGGCAAGTGTTGACCAGAATGGTTTAGTGACAACTATTACACCTGGTAAGACACGTATTACTTTGACTGCAGGAGATAATCATCATACTTATAAGAAGAAGTATCTTACAATCCATGTGATTGAATAGAGCGTGTTGACGCTCTTTTTTGTTAGGAGGATGATTATGAGAAATAAAGATGTTTATATTATTACATGTTCAAAATGTGACAAAGAGAATAGATATGAAGATTATAGCTGTGTAGGGCCAGATCAAAGAGAAAGTATTATTGATGATTCTATTATGACTTATACTTGTCCGCATTGCGGAGAAAAAACTTTCTTAAAACATCCTTTGACTTATATAGATCCAGTTCATCATTTTATTGTGCAATATGGACAGGACAAGGAACAGTTCTTTCATGGAGTAGAACAAATTCGTACAACTCCTCTTTATAAAGATTATATTTTCCGTTATACAGATTCATGGTTAAGTTTCAAAGAGAAGATCATGATTCTAGAGAATGACAGAGATGATCGTTTAATGGAACTCTATAAGCTTGCATTAAAGAATGAATTAGATGAAGAAGTGCCTTCTTTATTCTTATTTAATAAAGAAGAAGAGAAAGAACTCATGATAGCATTGAATCCAAATGAAACACGTGCTTATTTCTTTAATAGAGACTGGTATGATATTAAAGAAGAAGATCCTTATATGAAGAAGATATTAAAGTATGATGCAAGTCTTATAGTAGATAACTCTTGGGCTGAACGGCTCTATGATTATCGTATTAGTGTTTCGTTGTGTGAAGTTCAGACAAAATTACAGGTAAGAACTTATTTGATTCCTTCTTATGATCATGTAGATGTAGGAGATTATGTTTATGTATATGAGAATGGTGAGAGAGTATTGGGACAAGTAATGACTAAGAATTTCAAGAATATTGCGGATGTTCCTGATCATCTTCATTTTATTGAAAAGGCATTACCAATAGAAACTGAGTATGATAAATATATAAAACACGAATATGAAAATTTACTTCCTTTAAGAGATCAAAGAGTTGAATCATTTTTAGATATTTTAAATGATTTACGTTTCTATTATTATATAGAAGAAATAGATGAGAATGTATCTAATTATACAATGGACATAGATGGTCTTCATTTAATTCCTCTTTATATAGATCAACAAGAAGCCATGGATAAGAAACCAGAGAATGGATATGTGTTAGTTGATTTATTAACAGATGTATTAAAGATGACATTTGAGAAAATTGATGGCTATATCATCAATGAGAATAGATTATTTATATTAGATTCTCATTTTATAGATATGTTCCTTTCTTTTGCAAGACAGAAAAAGACCGAGATCAATTAAGATTTCGGTCTTTTTAGATGAGTTCTACCTGATGGTCACCCAATAGTTTTAGTTGTGAGTTTTCTAACTCTTTTTCACATATATAGCCTGTGAAATCATCAAGATTCGCATAAGCATAATTGCCATCTTGATTGAGTTTAACACTTTCTCCAACCATATAGGTTCTTTTACTTGCATTGATGGCTGTCTTTTTAGTGAGTCCATCATTTGTTTCATAGGTCGTAACAACATTATTTTCTAAATCAATCCCTACAACACCAATAAATGAGATATCAAAACGATATTTTCTAATTAAATGATTTGTGAGCGCGCCGACAAATCCATCTCTTGCTTGATTGAAGTCTCCTCCTAAGAAAATCAGTCTCACTGTACTATTTTGTCTATAAAGCTGCATAATATCAATCATATTTGTCACAATAGTAACTGCAATATTCTTCTCAAATATAAGTTTTGCGATTTCTAGATTGATTGTAGAAATATCTAAGAAGATTACATAGCCTTCCTTTAGTAAATCAACTGCTTTAGAGGCAATGATTTTCTTTTCTTTACTATAGAGTTCTACACGTTGTGAGACATTTGTATGATGTAAATTAACGCGGGCATTAATTGCACCTCCATGAACTCTTTTAAGTTTTCCAGCTTTTTCTAAGAGGGTGAGGTCTTTACGAATACAATCTTCTGTGACACCAAATGATGAAGCCAGTTCTTTCACAAATACCTGTCCTTCAATATTCAGTTTAGTAATGATTTGCTGGTGACGTTTTTTTTGTGACATGTTAGATTGCCACTCAAAATGTGATTAAAGATACTCACATCGAGATAATGAAAGTTCTCATAAACATTACTTACTATGGCATCGTGTATACTTTGGATTGACCGAAATCATATCTACTCACAAGTTCATGTACACTCCATAGTCATAAATTCCCGAAATAGCCTTCGGTACATACCTACGTTTGCGTTTGTTTATGCAACTTCGTAAGTCGTAGCATCTCTCAAATTAAGTGCAGCATTGAAATCTTTGTCTTCGATATAACCACAGTCGCATTTGAAAACTCTAAATCTTTTTTGATATTCTTGCAGCAATGACATGTTTTAGATGATGGGAACCATCTGTCGACTATTCGAAGTTCAATTCAATTCTCCTTACATTTAGCTTGAAGCTTTGTTTTAAATTTATAAAACTTCTGTGAAGTAGCTGCCTTTGAAAGATGTCTATTCTTCATCATTCCTGATATGTTTAAGTCTTCAACCGTTATATAAGATGGCTTTGTTTTCACTATCTCTGCGATTATCTTATTGATGTAATCAGTACGAATATTGCCGATTCTATGATGAAGCTTCTGTATCTTAAGCCTTTGTTTTTGGTATATCTCTTTTTTTGAGTGGACTCTCCTTTCTCTTAAGTTTAAAGAAATAAAGCTCTGCGTTGCAGAGCTTTATTTTAATTTTAATGTCTGCAGAATAAGTGCAAGGTCATCATTTGTTAAATTGCAGTTGTTGATTACGTTTTCCAGTCTATCACACTGTTCTCCGTCACCGATGATTTCAAAGCGACTGCGCCAGATGGTTGGTAAGATTCTATCGTCGTTATCAGGGTCATAACGACCAAAGGACCGTGTCATGTATTCATAGGCGATAGGATTGACATCCGGTTTAAAGAATGTACAAATACGATTGAATAACCATTCCGGGTCGATGTTTGAGATAAAACCGTCATATCCGTCTGCTTCGATATTATCTTCGAATCCAGCCTGAATGAAAGCCTTCCGGCACTGTTCCTGATATGGTCGATATTTTTTACGAAGTTCAGGATTACGCTGGATGTCTTTAGCTTTGATGCATTTAAAGTCAACTTCTGGATGTTCCACATCTAAGAAATGACAGAATGTATTAATCAATTTAATGGGAACAAAGGTCAAAGACTCTTTGTCTGTAAATTTCATGTTATCAAGTATCATGATAATGCTCCTTTCTGAGTGTAATTATTTTCTGATAATTTGATTATACAATACATATCTCCATAATAGAAGATGTATGTTGTACGATAACTTAATATTGTTTCATAGACCGTGCAATGTCACGTTTGGTCTGTTTCTCTTTTAAGGAACGACGTTTATAATAATTGTTTTTACCTTTACAGATACCAACGATGACTTTAATTTTGCCGTTACGGTATGTGATAGCGGTCGGGACCAGTGTGATGCAGTCCTGCTGTTTCTTCGCAAGTAATTTGCGAATTTCTGATTTGTGAGCCAGAAGAACACATTTGCTGTCTTCCATTTTGTTATTGAAGATTTCTTAGTTTCTTATAAAGTAGAAAATCTGATGTTAAGCTCAATTTGATGATCTAGTAGCAACATTTTTCTTAAACTTAGCGTTAATTTATAATTTATGATATTTGTTGTGTTCATTTTAACGCTCTCCTTTGAGGGGATTTGAACACATTTAATCACAACAGTATATATATTTAGTTACTTACATTTTCTCCTTTAAAATGATTTTTTCCTGTCACATGATTCAATGTAATCTTATAAATATAGCACGTATCTATATAATCCTTATTATAAGGATATGTTTCATAACCACAATGAGTCAGGATGGATTCCATTGCTTCATCATAAGATTCATGAGAGACAGGTTCAACAATACCTTTACCTATAATAGATGAATAAGAATTAGATACTGTCTTATCTGGTTTACAAAAATATTCATATAATGTTTCTGCCTGTACACCAACATGAGGATTTTCTTTAATAAGATGAGTCATCTTTCCTTCTCTAGGTGTATAAATGTGAACTACCCATCACCTAAAGGTAATGGGCTTCTAAGGGGCTGTGCCCCTATTTAAGAAGTTTGATATTTAAGTTTCCACCTGACAATTCAGGCAATCCTTATTCTTACAGGCGTGTCCACTTCGCCTCTACTGTATAGGATATTCATATCCACAACGCTACTTTTTCTCATTATGTTTAAAGCTCCATTGATATCAGCATTGAACACTTTTCCATTTGCAGTTTTGTAAAGACCACGATGTACTCTTTTACCACTGAACGGATACTCTGTTGGGTTATCAGCATTGTAAACTGGCATTTCATCTTTGTCCCAAAATGATGCTTTTGATGTATAGGATTCTTCCTGCTTTACAAAGATTATGTCATTCAACTCACAAAGATATTCAAGTTTACTGCGTAACAGACCGTAAGGAATGTTCACAAAGTTCTGATTATTCTGCTTACCGATATTGCTGCCACGTTGGAATGTTTCATTGTAGCCAACAACAAGCGTACCGATGTCATTCGTAATGCAATAATCTACTACCTTGCGAGCTGCCTTATTCAGATAGTCGTTTACCTTGTTGTTACGGTTATGGGCAATCGTTTTTTGTCTGTTCGTAGTCTTCTTCCCAAGATGCTGTTTGTCTTTTATGGATTGTAAACGTGCATTTTCTTTATTGAACCACTGGTTAATGGACTTCAGCCTTCTTCCGTCAATAATGAATGATTTACCATTACTTGACACTGCAGTTACAAGATTGTTGATTCCTAAATCTAAAGCAAGTGCGTTATTTTTTTTAAGATTTCTTTGAACACATTCTGCTTCATATATGTACTGAATTTCAAAGAACCTTGCGTTAGCTTTAGGTATGATACGGATTTCCTTAACTTTTTTATCAAGCAGCACAGGTGGTATCATTATTTCAACAGGCTTATGTGTCTTTTTAAAGCTGTTTGAATATGGAAGTATGAGCTTATTCCCTTTAAGTCTTACAAATCCAATGACAAGTGTAGTATATCCATCCTTTGGAAGATAGCGTGGAAGTCTGCAGTCCTTAAAAGCATATTTGCCCTGTTTTGCAAGTTTCATAAGTCCAAAGAATGATTTAAAAGAGCCATCAACCTCTTTAAGAATCTGCTGTGCCATATTAGAATTTAACGCTTTATAATTTGAGCTATTCTTTAATAGCGTATAGTTCTTTTCATATTTTAAGAATTCTCCTTCAGTGAAGTAGTACTGACGCACATTATAGATTGCTTCGTTTGTCAGATTTTTTGCCACATGACAGAGTGCTCTGATAGTAAGATATTCTTCTTTAGACAAATGTTTAACTTGCTGTTTTACAGTAAAATACATGTCGGTTTCTCCTTTCTATAGACTCGGAAATGGATTATCCTGTATGTATATTATATCATGTATTTTATTGAATCATATTTTTTTGGTAAAATCATATGTACTTGACTCATAACGTCATTTATCCCACGATCTAAAGACCATGGGTTTTCTGGCTGATTTTCTTATAAAGTACTATTTTATCTTTATCATCACCTATTCCAAAGTTCATTGGAACAATATAAGGATATTCGTCATCTTGGAATGCAATATGTAGTGTATCAAAATGATGAAACATCTCCCTTAACTGATTTAAATCTTCCACTGTTTCTGCCATTTCTCTCTCCCCTCGTATAATATGTACGTAATCAGTTAATGAATTCTATCGATTCATTATTGAT
>NZ_QTUM01000070.1:0-10255 GCF_003435615.1 Catenibacterium sp. AM22-6LB | reverse complement strand
TGAAAAATTACTGATTATTTTTTTGAATTTTTACTTGATTTCTATTATCCAATTTTTATATCGCTTGCTCCTGCGAAGGCAGCCAGGCACATTTCGCCTAATGGGGATAAGCTGATAGCTACTGTGAAAAAGTAAATACAAATCAGTTCAACAATGCTTCCTGACGAACCGAACACAGCAACAATCAGCAGAATATTAAGAGTAAAGAACAGAAGAGTTCCTAAGTTTGAGAAGCGAACAATTCTGCCTACACGATGCCAAATATCCATAATGCACCCCCCTTTTATCGTGTTGTTGGTTTGAGCTTGCATTGTTTAATTACTCAAATGTAAAGAAATCTTTGTTTCGCTCTTTGAACAGAGCAAAGACAGTCTCTAACACAAATTCGTTTTCAACACCAACATATTCTTCTGTTTCATCGTCAATTTCTTTCAGCTGCAAAATAACAACTTGCCCATCCGAATCTCCAATAGGAAGCAGGACAACATATTCGTTCTGGCGATACGGTATTAAGTCAAGAAATTCAAATTCAACTTCGTTCCCATTCTCATCATTCAAAGTTATAATGTTGTCTTCATCCATGTCGTCGTTCCTTTTCTTAATATAAATAATTATCGTTGATAATGATGCCTAATAGTTCAAAGAGATTATCCTTTTTGGAAAGAATGCATTTTTTCATGGCTTGTTTAATTTGTTCCGTTGAAATGCTATCAGGCAACATTTCCCTTGGGACACCATGACCGAATTGCCGAAAATACTGTTCTTCGATTTCATAATACTCATTATCAATTTTCGGTTCAGGTGTATTAAGGAAGCTATTCATAAAATCTGCAACGCTCTTGTTTTTGTCCATTGTATGCACCTACCTTTCTCTGCTCAAGACCCTAACATGATTATCTGGTCTAATAGAATCAATCATTGAAGAAAAAATACCAAACGCTGTAGGAAAGAAATTTGCTAATAGCTCTAATTTGCCTTGGTCTCCCATAGACGCTTCAAAAAAGTGGGCAAAGGCTTCTGCTTGTAGATTGCCCGGTCTCGTCCAATAGTTCCTTGAGTGACCATAATTTCCGTGCAATTGACCATTTGTTGTCGCATCAATTAAGTCCGAGAAGGAGTGAGCTGAATCCTGCCTAATACGGGTCAGAAAAGCAGTTTGCTTTTCCACTGGAAGATTGTTATATAAGCTCAGGATTCTTTGTCCGTCCTCAACCAGTGCCTCAGCAAATTCTGGAGTATTGGATAGATTGCTCCGATAGTTGCACGAAGCATGGTCGATCATGTGAGCAAGCTCGTGGAAATAAGTTGTTCCTGCACCTCTTGGATTTGTCATATCAGAAGCTGCATTGTAGTAGACTCCTCGTGAATGCCCTATATAATTTCCCGGTGAGTAATGTGCTGTCTGATCCGGTGGATATTCAGAATCTTGTATCATCAGTTTACCAGCGAAATGGTCAAACACTTCTCTGACATTCTGCTCTGCATTTTCATGGCGTTGTGATATAACAGCGATATATCCGTCTGGTGTGCTACCTTGGGTTAGCACGCCAAGGCAATACTGATAAGACGAATTACCAACATTAGGTGTTTGCAGACCCTGGAGGAAAGAATTTCGTGCAGAAGGAGTGTCCAAATTAACATTATCATATTCTTGTACACTTTTGGCAAGTGAAGCAACGTATTTTTCGGCCTGAAGCATAATCTGTAAAATATCATTCAGGGCTTTGTTGCAATCTTTTACGATAGTTCCCAGCTCATCGTACTTCTTGTCATTCCATCCAATTCCCAATTGCTGATATTTCATCTTCACAGAACTTCTTGTAGTTTCGATAGAAGAAATGGAGGTCCGCATATTTTTCAGTATTGTCAGTAATTGAGTTGCATCAGCATTTACGTTGCTCAAACACTCACCTCCTCATTTGTTAATCATTTCGAGTGTAGCTACCTGTTACTAAAACCGGGATATATGTATCAAGCGATTGAGCTGCAAGTGTTCGATGTCGCCCATCACTCTGAAATACATAATAAGAACCTACCTGCGCAACCTGGACAGGATTATTGTAATAGCTACGAATGGTATCATCTAACACTGGGTTTTGTGAAAGCTCATCCAAAGACATTCCTGACTCAGTATTTTGACGAACATCTTGGATGTGCGAAGCTCGCCTTAGAATGTTTTCTCTCGACCATCCCTCTCGACCATTCCGTGTCCAAAATCCTTCCGGGTTCCCAAGTTCTCGGTCACTGAGATAAACTCCTTCAATATCCCTTGCTCTAACGTATACGAGTTCTGGATTTTCATTTCGAGAAAAGGTATAGTTCCCGTTCTCCCAATAATCTCGATATTCTTCATAGTGATTTCCACGGGAAAAATATCGTTCAGCTGATAGTCTGTCTTGAACAAATGCAAGATTAGAACCAAAGGTATTTGACTCAAAGGTGGTTGTATCTGCACTTGATGGTGTAACAGCAAAACTACTGGTCTGAGGTGTGCTTGCAGATATTCCATTTGTAGATCCTAGTTGAACACTTTCGTATTCACTAAGGCTCTTGGCGAGTAAAGCCACATATTTTTCTGCTTGAAGCATAATTACCAATATGTCATTGAGAGCCTTGTTGCAGTCTCTTACAACCACGCCCAACTCGTTGTATTTTTTATCTTGCCATCCAGCACCTAACTGTTCATATTTCATCTTTACAGATTTTTTGGTAGTTTCGATGGAGGAAATGGAATCCTGCATTTTTTTCAGCATTGCGAATAGCTGAACGGAGTCAGCATTTACCATACTCATTTCATCACCTCCTGGCAGCGGATTTTGTGAAGTGCAAAGCGGCGATGTGTCAGGAAAGTCTGACACATCACTGCTTCGGCAAGATTTAATTTAGAGAGGAAAGAAATTGTTCCAACTCAGCAGCGGTCGGTGCAATGTACGGTTTCATCTGGTAAGTATCCTTAACACCGTCTGTGAAGTATACGCTCCTTTCTTTTTTCGTTTTGTTGGTTCATTTTCGCCAGTGTGTTCGTGTCGTTTGCTGTGACGAGAACGCAACATAGACACAAAGAAAACACAAGGGCGAGCTTGCTCGTTTATATACCCTTGTGTTTTCGACTGGATATGTTAAGGTAACAAACAGTAAATGACACGTTACAGACTGCAAAATGTACCAACTGAAAAAAGAAAGAATACCGTTGTGTGCTTTATTTCTCGATCAGCTTTTCAAACATGAGGAAAGGTTTTTATAAAAAAAGAGTAGTTACCGTTTTTTGGTAACTACTCTTTTCCTTTTTTAAGGTTTAAAGTCCTGGAAGTTTAGGTGTTTTGGGTATTGGTGGTGTAGGTAGCTGCAAGCTTTCCAATTTTTGTTGAATTGCTTTAAATTCAGGGGTTTCTTGGTGTTGATTTTGAACCATTTTTTGCTCTATTCTCTCCAAAGTCGGTTGAATTTCTTTCCCTGATACTTTACGATTTAATTCTCTTTCTAAGGTCTCTTTCGGACTAATGGAAGGCGTTTCTAAACTTGAATAGAAGTTTCACTCCTTCTCTATTATAAAGCCTTATATCGCTAAATAAGCCCGTTTTATGAAGGGTTTCTAAGCTGAAATGAACGGGTTTACACCCGGCCTTGACCTCCGCCCGCTGTCCCGCTGAATGGGTGGACAAGGCGGCCAATCCCTCAAAGTGCTTGGACGCTCTCTTTCTGATTTTGGAGCGTTTCTTTTCTAAAAATTGAAATGGGCGGGAAGCCATTTTAGGGCTTTCCCGCCTTGATTACTTTTTAGCAAAGACGGGCGTGACTGTCAACGGCGGCGCATGAAATGCGCCGTTCATCTTGACCGTTGACTGGCTCGGCTGGCTTTGCTATCTTCCTGACAAATGGGAATGTCTAAGATAGTAAAGACGTCCCACATGCAACTCTTTCTTTTATTGCGGAAACCGTATCTTTAATTGTGAATGTAGTTGTGTCTATGACATTTGATTCATATATCCCCAAACCGGAAAATTGCTCCCACATTGTTTCCACTAATTCAATATTTGTTTTTCTATCTAATTTTGAGCGTTCCACAGCTCGCTTCATAGTTTCTTTTTTACTCGCTCTTAATACAATATAGTGTACCTCGTAATCTTCTTGGGCAAGAGCTTTCCATGGCTCCAAAAACCATGGCCCGACAATCCCATCTACAATTACATCATATCCGCCACGAGCATATCGCTTTGCAGCTTCTAAAAAGGCTTCAATGACAACCAGATTTTGCTTGTTGGATTCTGGCAAATGTGGTGGTATTGCGCCTTTGCTTAAGTAATGAAAAAAGTCATCGGTGTGCATATGCACTGATTTATCCATATCTGATTCCTTTGCGACAATTGACGCAGTTGTTGTTTTTCCTGTCCCCGGTGAGCCTGTAATCACAATAATTCTTCCTTGATTCATCTGTATTTTCCCTCACAATTTGAATTTATCACTTTGTTCCTGCCTGCTCAATCATCTTCTTCGCAAACTGGTTTTCCCTGACCCTGATTGCCCACCAAGTAAAAAAGCGGTTGGCGATTCAACCGCTTTTTTACTTGAACCAATTCTTCTAAATTATCATTTAAGCGATTCTCAAACTGTTTGTCAGTAAAATTGACTATATTTGCCATATTAAGCCACTTTCTCTTTATTCAAAACTTGTTTTGAGTAACGATTCATTGACCGCCAATACTCATGAACGGCTTGTAATTCTTCTAAAGAATAATCAAAAAGATTTACACGTTTTGCAAGCTTTAATTGGTTTAATAAATTGACTTCCAATAATTGAGAGTCATTTTTATTTAATTCATGGTTCAAAACATAGTTTAATTATTTCCTCCCGTTAAATAATAGATAACTATTAAAAATAGACAATACTTGCTCATAAGTAACGGTACTTAAATTGTTTACTTTGGCGTGTTTCATTGCTTGATGAAACTGATTTTTAGTAAACAGTTGACGATATTCTCGATTGACCCATTTTGAAACAAAGTACGTATATAGCTTCCAATATTTATCTGGAACATCTGTGGTATGGCGGGTAAGTTTTATTAAGACACTGTTTACTTTTGGTTTAGGATGAAAGCATTCCGCTGGCAGCTTAAGCAATTGCTGAATCGAGACTTGAGTGTGCAAGAGCAACCCTAGTGTTCGGTGAATATCCAAGGTACGCTTGTAGAATCCTTCTTCAACAATCAGATAGATGTCAGACGCATGGCTTTCAAAAACCACTTTTTTAATAATTTGTGTGCTTAAATGGTAAGGAATACTCCCAACAATTTTATACCTCTGTTTGTTAGGGAATTGAAACTGTAGAATATCTTGGTGAATTAAAGTGACACGAGTATTCAGTTTTAATTTTTCTGACGATAAGTTGAATAGATGACTGTCTAATTCAATAGACGTTACCTGTTTACTTATTTTAGCCAGTTTCGTCGTTAAATGCCCTTTACCTGTTCCAATTTCGTAAACGGTATCGGTTTCTTTTAAATTCAATTGTTTTATTATTTGGTTGAGTACTTTTTCACTCGTTAAAAAGTTTTGAGAATATTTTATATTTTTGTTCATGTAATACCCCTTTTTTTTGTTCATGTAATACCCCTTTTTATTTGCTGTGAATATTCGCTCATTTTTCTTCCTCAATAAAAACTCTACCAGCTAACCAACATTCGTCTAATTCATTTGGGAATAATTCAAGCTGGCGAATCATATAATGTGTACTTGGAATGTAATCAAAATAAAACAATAGTGCTAGATATAAACTCCATGGAATTGGGCGTGTCCGATTTTCGTAGGCACTATAAGTTTGTCGTGAAATACCAACAGCCGAAGCAATTTCTTCTTGTGATGCACCAACTTTTCCTCTGAGTGCGGGTAACTCAATCGCCAATTGAGTGGCCAAGTTCTCTTTCTCATCTTTACTAAAATTCCAAAACTGCTTATAAGCATCTCGCCCTACAAATTGAATCAATAAATCTCCTCCTGGGTATACTCTTTCGTAGAGTACATTACTCCACGAAAAAACACCGCCAAACACTGAAAACTCAGCATTATTTGACGGTGTTGACAATTTATTTGACGGCTAATAAATCAGAAAGCCGTTGCATATTTTCTTTTTTTAAATCCATGGATGGGTGTACATAGCGATTCATTGTAATATTCACGCTGGCATGACCCAATATCTCGCTGAGACTTTTTACATCGAATCCAAGCTCTATGCACCTTGTAGCAAATGTATGACGTAACGAGTGATAATTTGCGGAGTTGATTCCGCTGTTTTTCAATACCTTCTTGAAATGATTTTGCATGGTTCTTGGTTCTAATGGATTCTGATCGCTATTGGTTAGAATGTAGCCAGTAGAAGAAGCTTTGTGTGCTGTAAGAATAGTCATTAAGCCATGGGGTACTGGAATAGTACGGATGGAGCAAGCACTTTTGGGTGTGGTAACAACAATCCTTGTCTTGCATTCACTGTTGGTTCTATCTTGGATTCTCTGGAGCGTTTGATGCACATGGATTGTGTAATCTGAGAATGAAACATCTTCCCATCGCAACGCACAAATTTCACCTACTCTGAGACCAGTGAATAAACATACTAATATACCAATATTGCAGGAATCAAGATTAGAATACAAGTATTGGCATAATTTTTCCTGTTCAGCACGACTCAAAACTCTCATTTCCTTCGTTTGACGTTTTATCTGTATAGATCGTGCGTCACAAGAAATGGCTTTCCCGTTTCGGGTGGCAAATTGTAAGATATTTCGAATTAGAGATAAAATATCTGAAACAGTTTTAGAGGAAAGTCCATTCTCCTTTAATCCACCAGAAACAAGGAAAAAATTACACTGCGTTTCAATAAACTCGTGTGTTATATCACGCAATTGTTTGCTTCCGAACACAGGAAGTATATACGAGTTGAGAAGATTCCTATATTTGTTGCTTGTAGATTCTTTCACTTTAGGACATATAGCTTGAAACCATTCCATAGCAACCTGTTCAAATTGATCTGAGCTAATTTCTGGATCGACAGTGACAGAATTACTCGTGCACGAACTTTGACTGATAAGTTTTGCTTTGACTTCTCGATATGATTTTGCATAAACATAACCGTAATTGGCTTTGCCTGTAGAAGATCGGGACTTAATGTATCTTCCTTCCCATCTGCCGTCTTTCCTTTTGTAAATATTTTCTCCTTTTCGTGCCATAAGGTACACCTCCTTCAATATGACTATAATTCTGACGGCAAATTGTGACTTTGGAACTTCCTAAGACGGATTTTTGCGCAAAACCTCGTGTTTTATGTCCCTAACATATTGACAAACAGTGCGACAACTTGTAAAATAGAGATGTAAATTAAAAAAAACAGAGAAGAATGCGATTCGTGGAGTAATGTACTCTACGAATTTTTTATTTTAAAGAACCTCAAGATAGCTCATATTGTCGTCTTGGGGTTCTTTTCATTCTATCATTTAATGCAATCTGCCTATAAAATTTTATCATATTGCATTTATAAATGCAACTTGCACCCAATGTTGGTTGTTGAGATTTTTGGTACATTTTATAATGTATAGCAGAATCATACACAGCATGGAGGTGATTGAAATGCAACCGGAAGTTGACTATATAAAAATCGGTCAGCGCATTAAAGCTGCTCGCCAGGAGAAGGGATACAGCCAAGCAGACTTGGGTGCGTTGGTTGGTTGCTCGAACAATCATATGAGCCATGTTGAAGTTGGACAGACGAAAGTTTCTTTGGCAATGCTTCTAAAACTGGCATTCGTCTTGGAAAAGAACTTTGACTATTTTTTGCTGGATACCCCATATGCAAAATGCGACAGCATCATCGATGATGAGATTGCTGCAAAACTGAAAAAGTGTAATGTAACAACATTGATAACCGTAGGAAAGATGATTGATGTCTTGATTGACCAGCAAGAGATGATAAAAAAAGCGGAGCTTGATTGATATAATGAAAAAGAAGCCCATTGACGGTTCTGAGTGAACTGCTGTGGGTTTCTTTTGTTGCAATACAATATACTGATCCTTTAAGAAACAAAAAGTCCACCAGTCATGATGCACTGCGCATCGTACTGGTGGACTTTTTCTGTAAAGATATAAAAATAGATATTCATATATCGCCATAACTAATGTCGTTATCGTAGGCATGAAGATCTTCTTTCAGGAAATCTGCTTTACGAATATACATCGAATTTACCAGCTCTCCTTTTTCGTGGAGCAGGCTGAATTTGTAGTCTAATAATGCTGCCGGTACATAGAGCATTTTAGCCGTTTCAAAAAATGTGTGTTCCGAAAGGCATTCCAGAACTTCCCCATCTTCTAACAGAAGCTCCGCCGCAAAAAAGTTTGCTTCATTTTCTTCGATTGATCTATCATCAAAAACTTCCATTTCTTGAAAGCCGTGCATCATGGCGATTTTTGTATGCAGGACAGCGTGTCCTAATTCATGTGCGACTAAGATACGTTCCAGGATGCCGTTCACATTGTGATCTATCACGATATTCTTCTGTCTGGACTGGTAATAGAAGAAGCCCTTCAATTTCTTCTGTAAATCGTAATAGTGGATTTTGATACCTAACAGCTGACATAGTTCGTAAGGGTCTCTGGTGTGATATTTTCGCACAAGCTTATCGACAGTTTCAATGATATGCTCTGCCGTTTTCATTTGCTTCACCTCCGAATCGCACACAGAAAACATATTCTGTGCTTGAGGATTTTACTCTTTATCTTTATGCTTTCTGTATTTCTTCGGAGTGTACTTTTCCCGTGCTGTTTTCTTAGAGTCCATATAAACTGACATAATCGCCTGGAAGAATACATCTTTTGCGTCCTCGTCCAATTCTCCACCGGCAAACAGAGAATTTACACGACCCAGCACTTCCTGAGCTTCTTTTGCTCCCTTTGAACCGAAGTTTTCCTTTGCCTCTAAAATAAACATATCCTGATCTATATGGCTCTGGCTGTCCGTTTCAGATTCATCCAAAAGATAGGACACAGAGATATGCAGCGCTTCAGCAAGTTTTCTGATGTTGCTTTTTCTGGGGAGTGTTCCGAGCTGCTCATAGGTGTAAAGGGATCTTTCGGAAATGCCGGTCATCTGGGCAAGCTCCGTTTGAGATAGGTTCATAGCCAAACGAGCTTCTTTAATTTTTTCTCCAAATGTCATGGTACTGTCCTTCCTTTCAAAAAATATTTATTCGTAACTTCCGATTATTTGTTGACAAACTTCTGGAAAATGCTATAATGAGAATCAGAACAGAAGTATTAGTTCCACTTAATTATATATCGGAACTTTTATAAAGTCAAGAACTTCCGATTTTGCTTCTGTTATTTTAATCAAATATCGGAAGTTATAGTCATTCTTGTCCCATGGTATTTGTTTCCCTTTAGCCAAGTGACAGGAGTTAGAAAGGAATTCTTATTTTATGGATTAGGCTGAAAGGAGATTCTGAATGAGCAGATATAATACACAGGTATTAAGCAATATTCGAATGCTTTGCCGGATGCAGAACATTGACGAAAAGGTTCTGTATGAAAGAGCAAAGCTGATTTTATCCATATATCGAGAGGTGTGCTGGTCTACTATTGATCGTGCGAATGATGTATGTGATACCCTTATTTGTACTTACGGTGACAGCTTAGATGGAGCATTGATTTATCTGGAGAACTTTGCTCCGGATGAAGCGAGAGAACGATTTGAAGAACGTATTCGAAGCTTATTCGAGACAAAGTGGATCATTGAACTGGTAGATATGGCGATGCTGAAAATCAGAGAATATCCGGATAAAGGCGCTCTGTACTGTGAGATTATCTCAAAGGCATATCTCAATCGCTTCAAGTACAAAGAATCAGAAATGCTGGAGGTTCTGAATATGGAACGCAGCAGCTATTATGACCGAAAGAAAGAAGCGATACTGTTATTTGGTCTGTCACTTTGGGGAACAGCCATTCCTAAATTGAAAGATTTCCTGGAAAGTGCCAGGGAGGAAGAAGCATTGTGTTATTGTGAGTGCTAAGACAGGATTTTAGTCCGACTAAAATCCGATGAAAATACGACGGTTTCCATACTGAAAGTCCGACTTGTCCAGTGTTAGAATGGCTATGCTGGGAGATAGCGGCATAAAATTGAATAGAGAGAGTTACGCCTCGTGCCTGTAATGGGTACGGGGCTTTTTTGTATGCCGGGCATGGCATATATCTAGGTGGTGAAAGTCCACTGTGGGGG